>NZ_SCNB01000013.1:0-77457 GCF_005502825.1 Kocuria sp. 2SI
ACCGGGAGCCGCACCCGCCCCCGAGCTCAGGAGCCCTCATGTCCCTCACCGACGCCCAGACCGCGCGCACAGGTCAGGAGCTGCGCCGCCATCTCGAGGTCTCGGACCTGACGCGTCAGCAGCTGTGCGAGTGGCTCGACCTGCCACCGTCCGAGCTCGAGCACGTCCTGCAGATGGACGGCCACGCCCACCCCGTGACGACCTGGCTGGTCCGCGATGCGCTCGACCAGGCGGTCGCCGAGTCAGGTGCCGACGCCGGCGGCTGGTCGGTGCTCACGGCAGCCCGGCGCCGTGAGGCCCGCCTCTGGTTCCGCCTGCAGGACGTGCCGCCACGGCCCATGACCGGCCAGACATGAGCGGAGGGGGCCGAAAGCCCCAAGGACATGTATCAGCAGGAAAAGGATTGCGGCAGCTGGGGTCCGTCTGTAACTTGCAGCACAAGAAGACTCTTCTCCACCCAGCTGACCCTCGGCTCACGGCCTGATACTCCGGGCGCGGTGCCCGACGGCGGCGGAAAGCCTGATCCCCATGGCACAGGACCACCAACCACCTAGCAGCGTTGCCGCGGTCGGCCAGGCACCCTCTGCAACCCGGGAGCTCGCAGGCCGCCTGCGCACCCCCGAGGTCGCTGCGATATCCGTGGGCTTCATGGGCCCCGTCATGGCCATGAGCCTCAATGGGATCGGTGTCGCAGGCCTCGTGGGCGCAAGCGTCCCCTTCACATTCGCCGTCTCGTTCCTGGGCACCATGCTGGTGGCCTACGCCTTCATCCGGCTCACGGGCTACGTGACCCACGCTGGGTCGGTCTACGCGCTGTCCGGGGTGACCCTGGGCGCCCGAGCCGGCTTCTTCGGCGGCTTCGCGCTGCTGGGCACCTACCTGTTCTTCGCGGTGTGCATCGCCGGGGCCTGCGCCGTGTTCTTCCAGGCCATGATGGCGGAGCTCGGCCTGGCCTTCGCAGACGGGTTGTGGATCCTGATCCCGGTGGTGGTCGGCGCGCTCGTGCTGGTGCTCAACCTGCGCGAATCGGCCGTCACGGCCCGCACTCTGCTGGCCATCGGCATGATCGGCATCCTGGTGATGCTGATCCTGGGCGTCGTCATCGTCGTGCGCGTGGCCTCGGGGAGCGCCCCGGTGTCCACGGGGCTGGACCTGTCCACGCTCGCTCCTGGCGGAGCTCCGCTGTCGGCCATCATGACGGCCTCCGTGTTCGGCTTCCTGTCATGGGCCGGCTTCGAGTCGGGGACGTCGCTGTCCGAGGAGGCCGAGGACCCCAGGAAGACGATCCCCCGCGCACTGGGCGCAGCCGTGGTGCTGGCCGGCCTGATCTACACGTTCATGATGTTCGCCCAGACCATCGGCTTCGGCACCGACGAGGCCGGAGTCGCCGCCTTCGCGGGTGCCTCTTCGACCCTGACCACGCTGTCGTCGACCTACATCGGAGCGTGGTTCGCAGTCCTGATCTCCGTGATCGCGTTCCTGGTGGCCTTCGCCTCTCTGCTGTCCTCGACGGCCGCCGCGGCGCGCCTGCTCTTCGCCCTGGCCCGCGACGGCTTCGGCCCGGCCGTCTTCGCTCGGACCAGCCCGAGCACTGGCGTCCCCGGTCCGGCCGTCGTGCTGGTCACGGTGTTCACGGTCATCGTCGCCTGCCTCTCGGGCGTCCTGGGTGCCGGCTCCGTGGATGTCTACTACTGGTTCGCCACCATCGCCACGCTGTGCATGGTGGTGGCCTACGGCATGACAAGCGTGGGCATCATCCGCTTCATCCTGCGTCCGGGCAGCGCAGTCCCGCGCTGGGAACTCATCCTCCCGGCGCTCGGACTGGCCTACCTGGTCTTCGTCTACGCGGTGCAGATCATCGGCCAGGAGGCGCCGTACACCTGGTTCCCCTGGATGGCCGGGGCATGGTGCCTGATCGGTCTGATCATCGTGATCGCCCGCCCGGCGCTGGCCGAGCGCATCGGCAAGCGCATGACGGCCGAGTACCTGGTCTGAGGTCTCCGGCTGAGGATCTCAGCCGGAGAGCGGACCGCCTCGGCTGAGATCTCTTCAGCGGCAGCCCGGCGACGTCGGCTCACCAGCCCCCGAAGCCGGCCGCAGCCTGAAGGTCAATGCGTCCGTCTTCGACATCCGCGACGGCCTGCCCCAGCAGCTCGATCCCGTGCAGCAGCTGCTCGGCGGTGATCGTCAGCGCCGGGGTGAGCTCGATGATGTTCGACTCCGGACCCACCGGATAGGCCACCGCGCCCAGCTCGAAGGCCCGATGGACGACGGCCGCGGTCTCGGCATCGGCGGCCGACCCGTCTGCCCGGCGCAGCTCGATCCCGGCCACGATGCCGCGGCTGCGCACATCGTGGATCAGCTCGTGACGCCCGGCCAGCCCTGCGAGCGCCGCAGACAGCTCCCGCCCCAGCTCGCCCGCACGCCCGATCAGGCCCTCGGCCTCAAGCGTCTCGAGCACTGCCAGCCCCGCCGCCGCACACACCGGGTTGCCGGCCAGCGTCAGCAGCGAGGCGCCCGGCGCGGCCTCCCACACCTGCCGCGGGGCGATCGCCGCGGAGAGCGGCATGCCGCCACCGAGGCCCTTCCCTAGGGTCACCACGTCGGCGACGACCCCATCGCAGCCGCTGGCCAGCAGGGACCCGGTGCGGCCCATGCCGACCTTGACCTCATCGACCATCAGCAGCGTCCCCGTGCGATCGCACGCCTCTCGCAGCGCAGGCAGGAACGCAGGTGAGGGGACGATCAGCCCGCCGTCGGCCATGATCGGCTCGACCGCAGCGGCCGCGAAGCGCCCGGTCTCCAGCGCGGCCACGGCGGCCTCGACATCGCCGTAGGGCACCTGCTCGACCCCGGGATCCATCGCTATGCCGTCAGCGGCATAGAAGCCGGAAGCATGCTGCGCCGGTCCCAGTCCGCCGTGGTACGAGTTCTCGAAGACCAGGATCCCGGGCCGGTCCGACCAGGCCCGGATCGCCCGCAGGGCAGCGGAGTTGGCGTCGGATCCGCTCAGCCCCAAGTGCACGGCAGCCTGACCGCGCCCTGCGGACAGGGGCACGACCTCGAGCAGGTTCTCGGCCAGCCGCGTGCTCGCGGGGTTGGCGGCCGAGAGCACGCCCACACTGGGCATCCGCGCCGCTTCGGTCGCGATCGCCTCGACGACCCGGGGATGCGCGTAGCCCACCGCGGCTGCGCCCCAGCCCGCCGACAGGTCGATCAGCTCCCGACCCTCCGGGGAGCACAGCACGCTTCCGCGAGCGTCTTGGACCTCGAGCGGGAAGAACCGCAGGTGCTCGGAGACAGCGATGACCGCAGCGTCGCGCGCGTAGAGGGCTCCGTCGGTCAGGCCGACCTCCGTCGAATCCATGCTGCTGCGCGTCATCGTCGCTCCTTCCAGGGCCGGGGGCCCGCGATCAGCTGTGCGATTCAGCTCCCAGATCCATCTCGATCATCTGCGCGGCGGCGAGGTAGCCGGCGCACATGGCCTGGGCGACGTGGCGGACGTCGTCGTCGCCGGGAAGGAAGTCGCTCGTGTGCAGACCGCCACCGGCCCCCGTCCCCACGAACATCATCAGCGCCGGGATCTGCTCACCGTAGAACGAGAAGTCGTCCGAGCCCAGCGAGCGCAGGGAGTCCGAGATCGAATAGCCCCGACTCTCCAGGTGCACGCGCGAGAGCTCGGTGAGCCCCGGGTGGTTGTCCAGCACCGGCTCCCCCGGGGTGATCGTCACCTCGGCCCGGCAGCCATGGGCTGCGGCGACCCCGGTGGCCACGGACTGCAGCTGCTCGCGCAGCAGTCCGCGGGTCTGCGGATCCAGAGCCCGCAGGGTCCCTCGGGCGCGGGCGGTGCCGGGGATGACGTTGGCGGCCTCCCCCGCGATGATCGAGGAGACCCCCAGCACCGCCGAGCGCATGGGATCGACCATCCGGCTGACGACCGCCTGCAGCGCCACGACCACCTGGGCCGTTGTCAGCACCGGATCCACGGCCAGGTGCGGATAGGCGGCGTGACCGGGGGAGCCGGTGATCTCCACGACGAACTCGTCCGAGGCCGCATTGACGCCCCCGGGCACGCACGCCACCTGCTGGTGCCCCAGCGTCGGCTGGATGTGCGCGCCGATCATGGCTGCGCACTCCTGATCGCGCAGCACGCCGGCGGCCATGATGTCCTCCGCGCCGGAGGGATAGGTCTCCTCCCGAGGCTGGAGCACCGCCAGCAGCGAGTGCGGCACTCCGATCTCGTCGACGGCCCCGGCGAGGGCGACCAGAGCGGCCATGTGGACGTCGTGCGCGCACGCATGCATGACACCGCCGTTCCGCGACTCCCATTCCACGCCGGTGGTCTCATGGATCGGCAACGCGTCCATCTCACCGCGCACGCCGATCGCCGGGCCCGGCCTTCCGAGCCGCAGCACCGACCCGGTCCTTGCAACATCCGTTCTGGTCATCCCCTCGGGCAGGGCGGCGACGACGGCATCGCGCGTCGGGGCCTCCTCCCCGGAGAGGCTGGGACGCCGATGCAGCTCATGCCGCAGTTCCACGGCGGCGGGCAGGTGCCGCTCCAGCGCGTCCCACAGGGGTGCGGCGTCCATCGAAGCAGTGCGCTCCTCTCTCATGCGCGGGACTGGGCCTCGCGCGTCTCGTCCAGTCCGTAGACACGGCATGCGTTGTCCCGGCCGATCATCTGCAGGATGCGCTCGGGCTCCTCCTCGGGCCAGTCTCCCTGATCCACCCAGCGATCCATGACGGCGGCGGTGGCCCGACGCCACAGCAGGGAGCCCAGGTAGTGCAGCTCCGGGGGGCCCCAGGCATCGGAGGAGTACAGCAGCTTGGAGAACGGGGTCAGCTCCATGGACTCGGCGACGATCTGGCGGCTGGCCGCCCCCGAGTAGTTGATGCTCAGCCCCACGTCGCAGTAGACGTGCGGGAAGACCTGGGCCAGGTAGCCGGCATTGCGATGGAAGGGGTAGCAGTGCAGCAACATGATGCGGCTGCCCGAGCCCTCGATGTCGCGCAGCCAGCTGGTCAGCAACAGCGGATCGCAGCGGTGGAGGTCCAGATCGGGATCGCCGTAGCCGCAGTGCAGCTGGATCGGCAGCCCGGTGTCGCAGGCGACATAGAGCAGCCATCGCAGCAGCACCGGATCCTCCACGCGCAGCCCCTCGCCCTCGACGAGCTCGCCCAGCCACCGGCGCGCGGCAGCCAGGACCTCGTCGGGGCTGGGACGACGGGGCTCGAAGTCGAAGCCGAAGCGGTAGGCGATGATCGACTTCCAGCCTGCGGCCTTCTCGGCAGCTCGGGCCACAGCCGCCTCGAAGCTCTCCTGCAGCTGCTCCGGCTCGCAGTCCACAGCGACCTGCTCCAGCAGCGCCTCCAGACGCACGATCTCGTGGACGGAGCCGCTGAGGTGCCCGCGCATCTGCTCCGCGCTCCAGATGGAACCGGTGCCGAAGCCCGTGTCGACCACCCAGCCGGAGACGCCGGCGCCCTCCAGGAAGAGCTCGGCCAGCTCATCGGCCGTGCTCTGGCTGCGACGAGCCACGTAGGCCTCGGGCGAGGCCCCTGACTCAAGGCCCAGCAGCGGCGCACAGTGCTGGCGGATCGCGAAGCCCACCTGGGAGTCGAAGACCGTGGTCCCCTCCGGGATCGGGCGATCCGACTCGGTGAGCAGCATCTCGAGCTGCTCGCGCGTGACGTCGCCGGACAGGGGGCCATGCACGTGGTGATCCACGAGCCGGATGCGCTGTGCGGACTCCCAGGTGCCCCGCGGGCTCGCGGCCGAAGTCTCAGTACGCATCGGCGACCTTGGCGCACAGCTGCTCGTCGGTCAGACCCTCGACCGCCCGCAGCTCGGCATGCTTGATGTGCAGGTAGGTCTGCAGCAGATCGGGGTGGAACCACCCGGACGCGATCTCGTCGCTCGCGAGGCACTCAAGCGCCTCCGAGACCGAGGCAGGCAGCCGCGGGACGTCGGCCAGCTCCTCGCTGGCGGTCTCCTCCGGCCACACCCGTTCCGGCTCGTAGTCGCGGGTGATGCCCTCGAGACCCGCGCGCACCAGGGAGCCCAGCACGAGCCACGGGTTCGATGTGGCGTCGGCGGCACGGAACTCCAGGTTGAGCTGCTGGGTGGGATCGCCGCCCCCGATGGTCGAGGTAGGGCATATGCGCAGAAGCGACTCGCGGTTGCGCTCGCCCAGGAAGATCCCGCCCACGCTCCAAGTGTCCGGAGCCAGGCGCAGGTAGGAGTTCGGCCCGCAGGCGCTCAGCGCCGTGAGCGCCTTGGCGTGGCGCAGGATGCCAGCTGCGAACTTCTGACCGATCTGCGAGAGGTTCGCCGGGCCCTCGTCGTCGTACAGGACCGGCGCGCCCGTCTTGGCGTCATGCAGGGAGAGGTGGACGTGGACGCCGTTGCCGCCGGAATCCGGCGCAGACAGCGGCGCGAAGGTCACGCTGCGGCCGTGGCGCTGCGCGAGGTCGTGGATCAGGTCCCTGAGCAGGATCGCCCGATCTGCGGCGACGAGCCCCGGGGCCGGCTTGAGGGTGATCTCGTACTGCTGGGTCCCGTACTCGGGCAGCCAGTTCTCGGGATCGAGCCCCACGGCATCGAGCAGCTCCACGAGCTCGGTGCCGAACGGCTCCGCATCGCGGAAGCGGCGCAGGGAGAACGGGGCGCTGTCCGCGGCATCGCGGATCGTGAACTCGTGCTCGAAGGAGGCGATGATCTCCAGCCCCGTCCGCTCGGTGAAATCCTCGAGCGCCCTGCGGGCGAAAGTCCGGGGACAGCAGTGCCATTCCCTGCCGTCGGGGTGGCGCTGCTCGGCGAGCAGGAGACGGACCTCGGGCTTGTCCTGGCCTGCGGGGATGTCGATCCCCGTCGTCGCATCTGGTACGAGGCGCAGGTCGCCGGTCGAGCCGAAGACATTGCCGTCGGCGATGTGGCCGAAGCAATCGATCGCGAGATTAGCGGGGACCCACCCGACTCCGCGACGAAGGGCCCGAGTGGTGTCGGCGGAGGGCACCGCACGACCTCGGGTGTGCCCCACCAGGTCGTTGGTGGCGATGAAGGTCAGGGTCGGAGCAGCCATGGTTCCTCAGACGGGCCGGGGGTCCGGAACAGCATCCGGACCCATGGGTCATCCTGCGTTTCAGAACGACGTGATCTGTTTCATTCTGTTTCGCACGTTACATCCATTGCCGGTCCGCGTACAGCCCCAGGCCTCATCGGCCGCACCCGCCTCCAGCTCGGCCTGGGCCTCGAACTGCGCGACCCGCTGCATCCCGGCATCGCCCAGGATCTCCGTCACGGCCGCCACCAGGCTCTCGGTGAGCGCTGTGGCCGCCACCGCAGAGTCGAACGGGGAAGCACTCTCCACGCGCGCCGGCAGCACGTGCCGCGCCGCATCCGCGATCGGCGAGAGCCAGCTGTCCGTCATCAGCGCCACGGTCGCACCACGACGGCGCATCTCCGCGGCCAGCTCGTGACTGTCCTGCGAGTACCGGCGGTAGTCGTAGATGACGAGCAGGGTCGACGACGATGCCGAGAGCACCGCGTCTCGGCAGGCGATGACCTCCTGCGGCAGCAGCTGGACCCCCGGGCGCAGCAGCTGGAGGTGGCGGACCAGGTAGTCGGCCTGCAGCCCCGAGAAGCGCCCACCCGCCACCACGATCCGCTTGCCGGGGTCGGCGAGCATCTGGGCCACCGCCGTGAACTCTGATTCCGGCAGCTCGTCATACGTCCTCTGGACGGCCTCCAGCACGGTCCGCGCTGTTCGGGCCAGGACTCCATCACCGCCCTCCGCCGCGCGCTTCTGCTCGTACTGGCGCAAGGGGGAGCCATCGTCATTGAGCTCGGCGATCAGCGCCCGCTGTAAGTCTGCGAAGCCCGAGTAGCCCAACCTGCCGGCGAAGCGCAGCACGGTGGGGGCGCTGACCTGCGCCTCCCCCGCCAGCTGCGCGACAGTGGTCAGCCCAGCGCTCGGATACCGCGCCAGCAGCGCACGGGCGACCTTCCGCTCGGCATTGCTGAGGCTGTCCATGGAGTCCTGGATGCGGAGGCGGATCGATGGCGTGGCAACGGGCATGAGGCGAGACTATCCGCCCTCGGGCCCCTGCGATCTGCGGTGCACAGTCCCTCTCCGCCATGTTCCCGAACCGCGGGCAGCCCCTCCCGGCAGATCACCGGCCCCACGCGATCCACAGCAGCAGGAGCGTCAGCAGGAACCCCGTGACCATGTTCAGCCAAAGGAAGCGCCGCCAACCGCGGCGCGCCACCTCGCAGCGCTCATCAGGAACGTCATGGAACGGGAGGATGCTCACCAGGTACGGCACGGCCAGCAGCCCGGCCAGCGCTGCGGGCCATTCCGCCGCGGCCATCACGAGCCCGGCTGCGGCGTAGAGCCCGAGCGCCAGCCGGACAGTCCTGCGAGCGCCGAGAGCCGTGGCGATCGACCCGATCCCCGCGTCCCGGTCGGCGATCACATCCTGCACCGCCCCAAAGGCCTGGGACGCCATGCCCCACAGGAAGAACGCGAGCAGGGAGACGGCGGCCGTCGTCGTCAGGGGCGCGCCCGTGAGCGCCAGACCGAAGGCCGCCGGGCCCACGAAATGGGCGGACGACGTCATGGAGTCCACCACCGGACGCTCCTTGAACCGCATGCCAGGGGCGGAATATGCCACGACAGCCACCAGGGTGACCACCAGGACCGCCGCTGATGCCCAGGACCCCCACCAGAGCAGCGCGAGCACGAACGGAACCGGCAGCAGGCAGGCCCACCACAGCGTCAGTCGGTGCCAGCGGGAGGCCAGCACGATGCCTTCGACCCCGCCCTTGCGGGGATTGCGCAGATCCGATTCGTAGTCGAAGACGTCATTGATGCCGTACATCAGCAGGTTGTAGGGCACCAGGAAGAAGACGGTCCCCACCACCAGCTCGGCAGTGAGCCCCCCACCGGCCATCAGATAGGCGGCCGCGAACGGGTATGCGGTGTTGACCCAGCTCAGCGGCCGGGACGCACCCACGAGCTGCCGGGCCGCTGCTGCCGTCCCCTCAGTGCGTGTCATCGGCCGCTCCTCTCCCGTTCGCCGTCATCCGCCGGCCGAGCGAAGAGCTCCCACAGGGACGGCAGCAGCAGACCGGCCGCAATCGGCCAGGCCAGGTCCTCGATCGGGGCCAGGCCCACGAACCAGCCGTGCAGCTGCGCCTCGTCGTAGCGGAAGAGGTCCACCGCGATCATGAGGCTGTCGAACACGACGGTCAGCAGCAGCAGGCCGAGGATCGTCAGGGCCGTCGTCGCCCACCAGGCAGACCCGAGCCTGCGTCGCCAGGAGACCAGGACGGCGATGACGGCCGTCGCGGCCACGAACAGCGCGGCGAGGGCGGCATAGGTCATCGCGCACCCTCCTTCGGCAAGGCCCGAGAGCGATCGACGGCCAGCGCGATCAGTCCCCGCAGCACGAGCGTGAGGTAGCAGAGGAAAGTGATGAAGACGATCTCCTCCAGGGGCAGCTCGGGCGCCAGCATGAGCCCGGTCATCGGTCCCTGCCCCTTGCCGTAGTGCCCCGAGGCGATGGCCGCGAGATCCCACAGCAGGAAGACCGCGATCCCTGCGATGACAGTGAGCGCGCCGGCTCGCGGCGCCCGCCACAGCACCAGACGGAAGCGGCGGTCGAGCAGTGCCATGCAGCCGGTCGAGATCAGCAGGGCGCCCAGGTAGATCAGCCCCGTCATGACAGCTCCCGCGCGATCCGGTCTGCGACGATCTCGGCGCTGATCAGGCACATGGGCAGCCCGATCCCCGGGATCGTGCTCGACCCGGCGTAGTAGAGCCCGTCCACCTTCCGAGAGCGGTTGCCGGCGCGGAACATGGCGCTCTGGCCGAGGGTGTGCGCCGGACCGAGCATGCTGCCTCGCCAGGCCCCCAGGTCCTCGGAGAAGTCCGCAGGGCCCACGGTGCGCCGCACCACGATGCGCTGGGCCAGGTCCCCGTGGCCGGACCAGCGGGCCACCTGGTCGATCGCGGCATCGGCGATGGCCTCGATCCGCGGATCACCGCCGCCGTCGATCCCTCCACGTCCCAGCTGAGGGTCGGCGGGCATGGGCACGAGCACGAACAGGTTCTCCTGACCCGACGGCGCAGCCGACGGGTCGGTGGCCGAGGGCCGGCACACGTAGACCGACGCAGGCTCCGGCACTCGACCGTCCGCGATGGCGGCGAAGTTGCGCCGCCAGTCCCGCGTGAAGAACAGGCTGTGGTGCGGCATCCGCTCCAGCGCACCGTCCACACCCAGCATCACGAGCACCGCGCCCGGACCGCTGGTGCGCCGGGTCCACCAGGACTCGGGGTAGGTCTGCAGGTGCTCGGGCAGCATCGTGGTCTCCGTGCGGTGCAGATCGGCCGTGGACACGACGACGTCCGCCTCCAGAACGCGCTCGATGCCCTCGGCATCGCGGAATCGCACCCCCGCCGCCTGCGCACGTGTCCCGCGACGGCCCCCTGCGGCTGTGCGGATCTCGGTGACCTCCGCCCCCGTGTGCAACCGGGCTCCAGCAGCTCGGGCCAGCCGCTCCATGACGGTCATGAGCTCACCGAAGCCGCCCTGCGGGTAGAGCACCCCACCGGTGAGGTCCATGGCGCTCATCAGGTGGTACAGCGCAGGCGTCCTGTCCGGCGAGGACCCCAGGAAGACGGCGGGATAGCCCAGGACCTGACGCAACCGCGGGTCCCGGAATCGTCGCGCCGTGAAGCGCTCGAGTGACTGCAGCAGCAGCGGGCCGAGCCGATGCGCCGATCCCAGGACGCGGCGATCCATGAAGGGCCGCAGCGAATCGAAGGATGTGTAGAGGAAGCGGGCCAGCGCCAGCTCGTAGGTGGAGCGGGCGGAGTCCAGATAGCGCTCCAGGACCTGGCCGGCACCGGGCTCGATCTCCTCGAACCGCTCGATGTTGGTCCGGACATCGGCCGCGATGTCCAGCGGCTCGTCGTGGCCCTCGAAGAACACCCGGTACCCCGGATCGAGCTGCTGCAGATCCAGCTGCTCGTCGACGCTCGTGCCCATCAGCTCGAAGAACCGCTCGAAGACCTCCGGCATCAGGTACCACGAGGGCCCGGTGTCGAAGCGGAAGCCGTCTGCCTCCCATGTCCCGGCACGGCCGCCGAGGGCCCCCCGCGATTCCAACAGGTCCACGGACCAGCCGCGCCGGGCCAGCAGCGCGGCCGTGGCCAGCCCCGAGATGCCCCCGCCGACGACCACAGCCCGACGTTCCCGGCTCATGGGCGGCCTCCCAGCGCACGCAGGATGATGACCGCTTTTCGCGCATCGGGCACCCGGATCCTGGTGCGCCGGATCTGCGCGGCAGGGGTGCGGCGCAGGCGCCGTGAGAGCTCGGCGAACAGCCCGTGCGCAGCACTGACCGCCCGGCGGCTGTCGGGAGGCAGCTGGGCGATCGCCTCGGCGGCCACCGCCAGGTCGGCATCGATGTCATCCAGCAGCTCGTCGCGCCGGCTGTCGGTGAACGCCTCCGGATCCAGGCCGGGGAAGTACGTCCGTCCCAGCAGGTCGTGATCATCGGCCAGATCCCGCAGGAAGTTGATCTTCTGGAAGGCAGCGCCCAGCCGCTGCGCCCCGGGGGCCAGCCGCTCGTAGGCACCGCCGTCCGCCCCCAGGAAGCAGTGCAGGCACATCAGCCCGATCACCTCGGCGGAGCCGTATACGTAGTCGTCCAGGCTCTCGTCGTCATGGGTGCGCAGTCCCAGATCGGCGCGCATGGAGGCGAAGAACGGGCGGATCAGCTCCGGACCGACGCCCCGCCGTCGCGCGACGGAGGCGAAGGCCTGGACCACCAGATTGGCGCTGCGCCCGTGCTGCAGGGCTCGGAGCGTGTCGGCCTCGAGCTCCTCCAGCAGCTCGGACCGCAGCTGCGGGCTCAGGCCCGGATCCGGGTCATCGACGATCTCATCGGCCACGCGCACCAGTGCGTAGAGGCTGCGGATCTCCGAGCGAGTCGGCTCGGCGAGCAGTCGCACGGCCCACCCGAAGGACGTCGAATAGCGGCCGATCACCTCGGCGGCACTCGCCGCGGCCACCCGGTCGTAGCGCGACACCGGCCTCACCGCCGTCATGACGCCTGCTCCCGAAGCGGAGCCGCACCGAACTGACCTTCAGCGCTGTGCGTCGTCATGGCTGAGATCGCTGTCCCCCTCAATCGCTCGATCAGCTGGGCCACCACGGCTTCCAGCTCTGCCGGGACGGCAGGTCGAGCTGCCAGGCGCAGAGACTCGTCGAGCTGCTGGTCGGCCAGATCCTGGACGGCGCGCCGGGCACCGCACCCGGTGAGCAGATCACGGGCTCGATCGGCCTGCTCCTCGCCCAGCTCCGGGTCCCCGATCAGCGCGCTGAGCTCCGTCCAGCACGACGTGCCTCGAGCCAGGGCCAGCAGCGCAGTGGGCTTGGCCTCGCGCAGGTCGGAGATCACGGTCTTGCCGGTCAGCTCCTGGCGGCCGAAGACCCCCAGGAGGTCGTCCAGCAGCTGGAACCCGATGCCGACCAATCGCCCGATCACATTCAGCTTCTCGAGCAGCTCCCACGGAGCATCGGCCAGGACGGCCCCGACCTGCATGGGCAGCTGGAAGGAGTAGGCGCTGGTCTTGAGCTCAGCCACCCGGAGAGCGTCCTGGAGCTGCAGCGCCTGCCCCTCGCCGACCCGGCTCAGGCGCACGTCCGCCAGCTCGCCGGATGCCGTGGCGTGGACCGCCTCCTCCAGCAGCTCGAGCAGCTGCTCGGTCTGGGCGGCCGAGGCGCCGCTGCGGGCCATCAGGCGCAGGGCCGAGACCAGCGCCAGATCACCGGCCAGGATCCCTGCGGCGGAACCCTGCCGCTGTGCCGCTGCCGCGCTCGCACCCGTCCTCCGGGCCTGCACCTCGAAGGCTCCGGAGACGTTCGGCCGCCCGCGGCGAGTGTCGTCGCCGTCGATCACATCGTCATGGACCACGAACGCGGTGTGCAGCATCTCGACCGCCGCGGCAGCACTGGCGACAGACTCGTACCGAGTGCCTCCAAGGGCCGCATGGACGGCGATGACGAGGTCGGGGCGCAACCCCTTCCCACCTCGGGCGGCTTCATCGAGCGCGCCCCACAGCTGTGCGTGCTCAGGCCCGAGACGTGCGGAGCGCTCCCCACCGCGCCTCCACACTTGCTGCAGCTCGCGCTGCACGGTTGCCGGCTTCTGCTGACTCATCACGTGGGCCAGCCTCGCACAGAAAAGCTAGCCTGCCTAGATAACTATTCAGATACCCTTCGCCCATGACCCGGCCCCCAGAGCAGGGGTCGTCGAGCGACTCCTACTGGTACGACGACTCCGCCCCCGAGCGCGAGCTTCTGCGCGCCATGCGACGCCTCCAGCGCGCCCGTCGCCACATGCATCACCGAGCCACCGCCGAGATGGAGCTGAACCCCACCGACCTGAAGGCTCTGCAGCTGATCATCGCCGGCGAGCGCGCCGACGACCCCCTCACCGCCTCCGCCCTGGCCGCCGAGCTGGGGATTTCCACCGCCTCCACCGCCAAGCTGCTCAACCGCCTCACCAACAGGGGCCACCTCCGGCGCATGCGCCATCCCCGCGACGGCCGGTCCGTGACCGTGGTCGCGCAGCCGCTGGCTCACGAGCGGCTGCGAGACGTCATGACACAGCCCCATGACCGGATGCTCGAGGCGGCCCGACGGGTTCCCGAGGAGTCCAGGCAGGCGGTGCTCGATTTCCTGGCGGACATGACTCAGGCCTTCGAAGGGACCGGAGAGCCGCAGCAGGCCACGGACCGCAAGATCTGAGGATCCGGGCTGAACACAGGTCGGCCCTGACCACGGATGACGTCAAGGGCTCCCAGGAGGCGGCCTCCGGGTCAGAACCCCTCGTTCGCCATGTTCGCGAAGCGGGAGTAATGGCCCTGGAAAGCCACCACGATGGTCTTGGTGGGGCCGTTACGGTGCTTGGCCACGATCACGTCCGCCTCGCCTGCGCGCGGCGACTCCTTGTCGTAGACGTCATCTCGGTGCAGAAGGATCACCATGTCGGCATCCTGCTCGATCGAGCCCGATTCGCGAAGGTCCGAGACCATCGGCCGCTTGTCCGTGCGCTGCTCGGAACCACGGTTCAGCTGCGACAGCGCGATCACGGGGACGTCGAGCTCCTTGGCCAGCAGCTTCAGCGCACGCGAGAACTCCGAGACCTCCTGCTGGCGCGACTCGACTTTCTTGCCCGAGCTCATCAGCTGCAGGTAGTCCAGCACCACGAGCTTGAGGTCGTGCTTCTGCTTCAGGCGGCGGCACTTGGCGCGGATCTCCATCAGCGACATGTTCGGGGAGTCGTCGATGAACAGCGGCGCCGAGTCCAGCTTGCCCATGGTGGAGGCGATCTTGCCCCACTGCTCGTCCTGCAACGTGCCCTTGCGCAGGTCCTGCAGGTTGAGGGTGGCTTCGGCCGAGAGGATCTTCAGGGCGATCTCGTTGCGCGCCATCTCGAGCGAGAAGATCGCGGTGGTCATGTTGTGCTTGATAGCAGCAGAGCGAGCGATGTCGATGGCGAACGTGGAGTTGTGCGTGGGGATGAACGTCCGTCCCGCCAGGAACAAGTGCTCCGGATGATCGACCTGCAGGCACCGGACCGGGACCGAGGCCACCGACTCCACGGCGACGATCGCCCGCTCGGTTCCCGGCTCAATGCCGCCGTCATGGCACAGCGGGAGTCGGGCGTCATCCGGAATGCGCACGAGGTGGCGCTGCGAAGAGGCCGCGATCTGCCCCGTGGTCACCACGCTGGCCGAGCCCGCATCAGCCGCACCGGCTCCGACAAGCACGGCAGTCCGCGTATGCGTCAGCCACTGGTGCTCCTCATCGGCGATGATCTCGCTGCCGTCGTCGAAGCTGACCCGGTAGCAGGGCCGGTCGAGCATCACGTCGGTGGCGGCCGTGACCGTGGTGGGTGCGCCATCTGCGGCGAGCACCTGGTCGCCCACGGAGACCTCTCCCATGGTCGTCCACCCGGTGGGCGTGGGGATGGGGGTGTCCAGCGCGAGCGCCTTGCCCATGGCCGGCCTGGCCGCGATCACGATCATCTGCCCGCCCTGCAGACCGTGGGTCAGCTCGTCGAACTCGACGAATCCGGTGGGCACGCCCTGCATGCCGGAGCGGCCGCCAGCGTCCTCGATCTCCTGGACGGTGGACTCCACGACGTCCTTGAGGACCACGTAATCCTCGGAATTGCGCCGCTCGGCCACCGTCATGATCTCGGACTGGGCCTCGTTGACCAGGACCTCAACCTCGCCGTCCTGCGAATAGCCGAGCTGGACGATCTTGGTGCCGGCGGTGACCAGGCGGCGCAGCACGGCGCGCTCCTGGACGATCTCGGCGTAGAACCCGGCATTGGCCGCGGTGGGAACCGACGAGATCAGCGAGTGCAGGTAGGCCGGCCCGCCCGTCCTCTCGAGCTCGCCGCGCTTGGTCAGCTCGTCGGCCACGGTGATGGCGTCGGCGGGTTCGCCCTTGCCGTAGAGGCTCATGATGGCCTCGTAGATGGACTCGTGCGCCGGCTTGTAGAAGTCGTTGCCGCGCAGCACCTCCACGACGTCCGCGATGGCGTCCTTGGACAGCATCATGCCGCCGAGCACGGACTGCTCGGCGACGTTGTCGTAAGGGGGAGTGCGGATCTCTTCGGACACGACGGGGCCTTTCCAGCGCTGACTGCAGCCAGGACGACGACGGCCGCCCGGCCCGCCCATTCTGGCCCACCGAGCCGACGTCATCAGCCGCTCGGCCGGAACGCTTGAAATTACATGCGGGTGCTTTATCCACTGATTGTGGATAACTTGTGGATGCCCTGTGGGGCGCGCCGTGCAGGACTGTGCGCAACCGGTGCAGATCTCCCTGCCCAGCTGTGGATATCCACAGGCTCAGACTTCGTGAACGACGGATGAATCACCAGGTCAGAGTGTGATTCCAGGGTTTCTCCACGGCGTGTGCACAACTCTCCACAGGCCGTGTCCACACGAGACGTGGGCATTCCCACAGGGCTGTGTCGTCGTGCGTCGCGCGGCTCGGCAACCGAGCTCAGGACCCCATGGCCAGCTGCAGCAGCAGCATCAGGGTGGCCGGGCTGATCAGCACCGAGAGGATCATCACGATCACATTCCAGGGCCTGTGCCGCCGATAGGAGATCGTGCTGGCCAGCGCAGTGAGGAACGCCCCCACCTCCGCCAGCGTGGCCACGATCAGCCCCCCGAAGAACGTGAGGGTCATGGCCACGCCGGAACCGGTGTTGCCCAGCCCGAAGCCCGCCACGAAGGCCGCGAGCCCCACGACCCACAGGATGACGGCGATCGGCAGCAGCCGCGGCTCGGCCTTGCCCTTGCGGCGCTTCCGCTGCGCAGAGGCAGGCGCGGCGGAGGAGCGGCCCGCTCCTGACCGGGCCGCGGCGGGCTGACGTCGGGCGCTGCGGGAACTGGGGAACATGGCGGACATGGTGCCATCACCTGCTGGATGCCGGCTCACGTGAAAGTGAGCGGCAACCCGCAGCCACTCACTGATGACGCGTCACGTTTGTCGCTATCCTGGGGGCATGACGACGGCACCCGACACCGACCCCCGCAGCCTCCCCTCAGACGCCGACGAGCCCGGGGGCTCCCCCTCGACGGCAGCTGGCACGGGCGGCTCCGGCGACGGCGTCGACTGGCTGTCCGCGCACGAGGAGACCGTCTGGCGCCGCTGGCTCGCCGTGAGCAGCCGCATCCCCGCCGCCCTGTCCTCGCAGCTGCAGTCCGATTCCGGCCTGTCGCTTCAGGACTACGACGTCCTGGTCATGCTCAACGACAGCGAGAGCTCCTCCTGCCGGATCACCGAGCTCGCCGGGCTGCTGGACTGGGAGCGCTCGCGCATGTCCCATCACCTCACCCGGATGGAGAAGCGCGGCCTGATCGCCCGCTCGGCCGCCCCGGACGACGGTCGGGCGCAGCTCGCGCAGCTCACCGAAGCCGGTCGCCAGGCCCTGGCCGCAGCCGCCCCGGGCCACCTGGGCGCCGTGCGCAGGTCGTTCTTCGACGCCCTCGATGCACAGGACATCGAGGACCTGGACCGCATCACCTCCCGGATCGCCCGCAAGCTCGACATCCGCCGCCCGGACTGCGCACCGATCGACTGACCCGCGCAGGCCGGTTGCCGCCCTGCGCTGACACGGCCTGGCGCATCACGACGACAGCGCGTTCGTCGTTCCCGCCGTCCCTCGAGCACGGCGAACCTATTGGTTGACATGTCACCTACATCGACGCATACTGTTTCGTGAAACGTCACGCGAGTGCCGGAAGACCCCGGGCTCGCGAGTCGCATCCAAGGAGCGAGCACCATGCAGTTCGGCATCTTCACCATCGGCGACGTCACCCCGGATCCCACAAACGGCAAGGCGCCGTCCGAGGCCCAGCGCATCCGGTCGATGACCAAGTACGCCCTCAAGGCGGAAGAGGTGGGACTGGACGTCTTCGCGACCGGCGAGCACCACAACCCGCCGTTCGTGCCCTCCTCACCCACCACGCACCTGGCCTATATCGCCGCCCAGACCGAGCGCCTGCGCTTCTCCACGGCCACCACGCTGATCACCACGAACGACCCCGTGAAGATCGCTGAGGACTACGCCTTCCTCCAGCACCTCTCCGGCGGTCGTGTGGATCTCACCATGGGCCGTGGCAACACCGGTCCGGTCTACCCCTGGTTCGGCAAGGACATCCGCCAGGGCATCCCGCTGGCCATCGAGAACTACCACCTGCTGCGCAAGCTGTGGCGCGAGGAGGTCGTGAACTGGCAGGGCAAGTTCCGCACCCCGCTCAACAGCTACACCTCCACCCCGTGGCCGCTGGATGACACCCCGCCCTTCGTGTGGCACGGCTCGATCCGCTCCCCGGAGATCGCGGAGCAGGCCGCCTATTACGGCGACGGCTTCTTCCACAACCACATCTTCTGGAACATCGAGCACACCGCCTCGATGGTGAACCTCTACCGCCAGCGCTTCGAGCACTACGGCCACGGCGCCGCCGACCAGGCGATCGTGGGCCTGGGCGGCCAGATCTTCGCCGCTGAGACAGAGGCCGAGGCCAAGCGGGTCTTCCGCCCGTACTTCGACAACGCGCCGGTCTACGGCCACGGCCCGTCGCTCGAGGACTTCTCGCGGATGACCCCGCTGACGGTCGGCACCCCGGATCAGATCGTGGAGCGCTACCTGGGCTACGCGGATCAGGTGGGCGACTACCAGCGCCAGATGTTCCTGCTGGATCACGCCGGCCTGCCCGAGGAGATGGTCCTGGAGCAGATCGAGATCCTCGGCCGGGAGATCGTCCCGCGCCTGCGCGAGGGCTTCGAGGCACGTCGCCCGGCGCACGTGCCCTCAGACCCACCCACCCACGAGACCCTGCGCGCCCAGGGCCCGGACTCCAGGCACCGCCAGGTCATCAACGCGCGGCCGCAGGACGAGCAGAAGGAGGATGAGCAGCGATGACCCGGCAGCTCGTCGTCGTCTCGGCGGGGCTGTCCTCGCCGTCGTCCACCCGCCTGCTGGCGGACCAGATCGCCCAGGCCGTCGAGTCCCGGGTCGGCGCCCGGGGCGAGGCCCTGGAGGTCCACCACGTGGAGCTGCGGGACCTGGCCCTGCCGCTGGCGCAGGCCATGACCACGGGCGGGCTGCCCGATCCGCAGCTCGACGACGTCAAGCGCCTGGTCGCCCAGACCGACGGGCTGGTGGCGGTCACGCCGATCTTCCGGGCCTCCTACTCGGGGCTGTTCAAGATGTTCTTCGACGTCCTCGACGACGAAGCGCTGATCGACCTCCCGGTGCTCATCGCCGCGACGGCCGGCAGCCCGCGCCACAGCCTGGTCCTGGGCCACGCGCTGCGCCCGCTGTTCTCCTACTCGCGGGCAGTCGTGCTGCCCACGGGCGTGTTCGCCGCGACCGATGACTTCGGCTCCGGGGACACCGGAGGCCTGGAGTCGCGGATCGCTCGAGCCGCCTCCGAGATGGCGACAGCACTGGTGGCCGAGTCCGCCGGGATGGAGGGCTTCCTGCCCACCGAGCCCGCGCGGGCGCCGCGTCGCAGCGGTGTGGACCTGGGTCCGGTCACGGACTTCGCGAACCTCCTCAAGGGCCACGACGGCTCCTGACGGGCTCGCAGAGCTCTCGAAGGCCCCATAGGCCGCCTGACCTGCTCATATGTCGAATGTGACATATGAGCAGGTCTCGTCTCTCGCAGCGGAACCGGCTGCCGCCCTATCGGCATCCGATCCTGCCGCCTACAGTGGGCTGCGGACACGGGGTGCGCCGCCGGCGCTGAGATCAGACCCGTGGAACCTGCTCCAGCTCGCACTGGCGAAGGGATGTCCCCTGATGAACTCCACCTCGAACATCGCCCCCCAGCCCGCCGTCGAAGCGGCCGGTCCATGGACGCAGTCGCTGTGGGATGCCGGCGCGCAGACGGCAGCCGAGATTCAGGACTCGAGATTCGTGCGCGCCCTGCTGGACGGAACCCTCGACGACGCGCGGTTCACGTTCTACCTCGCCCAGGACGCCCTGTATCTGGCCGGCTACGCCCGGGCCCTGGCGGCTCTGTCCGCACGCTGCGATCACGCCCAGGACCAGCTCGCGTGGGCACAGGCCTCGGTCGGCTGCCTCACGGAGGAGGCCCAGCTGCACCGCACCTGGATGGCCGCCCGTCCGGAGGCCGCCGACGAGCCCGCCAGCACCGTCACCGCGGCCTACACGGACTTCCTGCTGGCCGCCGCCCTGGGACAGGACCGAGCTGTCGGCGCTGCTGCAGTGCTCCCCTGCTTCTGGCTCTACGCCCAGGTCGGAGCCTGTCTGCCGGCCGTGGAGCCGGATCACCCGTATGCCGCATGGCTGGAGACCTACCGCGATCCCGACTTCGTGGCTGCAACCGCTGCAGCCCTGGAGCGCGTCGAGCGGGAGCTCGCACAGAGCTCGGAATCAGGCCGTGCGGCAGCACAGCGGGCCTATCTGGCAGGCTGCCGCCACGAGCTGGCGTTCTTCGATCAGGCCCTGACTCAGGATCAGTCGGAGATCATCCCGCGCTGAGAGCGCGGACCGACTGACGGGGGCCTCCGCCAGCCCGATCCGATCGTGCACCCACCGCAGCGGGGCCGGTGCCCACCAGTTGGCCCGCCCGGCGATCCGCATGAACGCGGGCACCAGGACGCCGCGCACCAGGGTCGCATCGAGCAGGATCGCGAACGCCGCGCCCAGGCCGAACAGCTGCATGAAGCTCACCTGGCTCGTCCCGAAGGCCGCGAACGTCACCGAGAGCACCAGCGCCGCGAGTGTGGTGATGCGCCCGGTGTGCGCGAGCCCCTCCACGACCGCCATGCGGTTGCTGCCCGTCTGCTCCCACATCTCCTTCATGCGCCCGATCAGGAACAGCTCGTAGTCCATCGACAGCCCGGAGGCGATGCAGAACAGCAGCACGGGCATGGACATGTCCAGCGGGCCCTGCGCGAAGCCCAGGAACCCGGAGAGCCAGCCGTGCTGGAACACGAGCGTCTCCACGCCCAGCACCGCCGACAGGGCCAGCACGTTCATCAGCAGCGCCTTGATCGGCAGCAGCACCGAGCCGGTGAACAGGACCGTCCTCCCGGCTGTCTGCAGGGTGCGCCGCAGGGCATCCTCGACGCCTTCGGCCCGTCACGGCGAGCTGCGTTCCAGCCCGCGGCGCCCGAGCTCCTCACGGAAGCGGCTGACGATCAGCAGGAAGTAGTCGATCGCCAGTCCGAGCCCGAGCGCGGTGATGGGGTTGATCGAGAAGATCGACACGTCGGTGAGCTGGGCGATGATCCAGGTCGAGAAGAACGCGCCGAACACCGCGAACGCCCCGACCGCCAGGGGCAGCACCGCAGAGACCACGCTGCCGAAGACCACCAGCAGGAGCACCAGCGTGATGGGCACGGCGATGCCCTCGGCCAGCCCCAGGTCCTTCATCACCTGCTGGCTGTTCGAGGCGATCATGGGCGCGGAGCCGCCCACCGGGACCTCGGTGCCGTCGCTGCGCTCCCCTGTCAGATCCTCCACGAGCTCGGTCGAGATCTCGGTCTGCTCGGCCTCGGAGCCTTCGATGTGCGCCACGACCATGCCCGTGCGGCCATCGTCGGAGCTCAGAGGGTCGGCCATGCCGGGGTCGCTGTACGTGTGGACGGACTCGATGCCGTCGTGCTCGCGCAGATCCGCGGCGATCTCCTCCCCCACGTCAGCGGAGTCGGCCGTCCTGGGGACGGGTCATGCGCCCGCAGCAGATCCGCGCCGCGCCCGGGCCCCGAGGGCCGGGAACAGATGCGAGATCACCGCGCAAGGGACCGCATCAGGGCCTGCCCTGCGTCCCTGCGCAGGGCCGTCGTCGTCATCCGCCGAACGGTGACCTGTCAGGGGCAGAGCCGCCCGCCGGCGCCCGACAGGCCCGGCAACGACGACGAGCCGCCGCCCCGCGTAAGGGGCGACGGCTCGTCGGTCAGGCGTGCCGTGCAGGACGGCTCACCCGAAGGATCAGGCGGGGACGACCTCGAACTCGATGTTCGCATTGACGTCCTCGTGCAGGCGCACGGTGGCCTGGTAGGTGCCGACGGTGCGGACCTGCTCGCGGATCTCGACCTTGCGCTTGTCGATCTCGCCCAGGCCGGCGGCCTTGACGGCGTCGGCGACCTGCTCGGCCTTGATCGAGCCGAACAGACGGCCCTCGGCGCCGGCCTTGGCCGGGACCGTGACGGTGGCCGAGATCAGCGAGGCCGCCAGGGCCTGCGCGTCCTCGAGCGAGGCGAGCTCACGGGCCGCACGAGCGGCCTTGATGGACTCGATCTGGCGCTCGGCGCCCTTGGACCACTGGGTCGCGAAGCCGCGGGGGAAGAGGTAGTTGCGGGCGTACCCGTCCTTGACCTCGACCACGTCACCGGCGGAACCGAGGTTGGAGACCTCGTGCGTCAGGATGATCTTTGCCATGAGTGTGTTCCTTTCCGATCAGCGGCCGGAGCCGGCGTAGGGGAGCAGGGCGACCTCACGGGCGTTCTTGACGGCCTGGGCGATCTTGCGCTGCTCCTGGACGGAGACGCCGGTCACGCGACGCGCGCGGATCTTGCCGCGGTCGGAGATGAACTTGCGCAGCAGCGCAACGTCCTTGTAGTCGATCTCGGTGACGCCTGCGGCCTTGAGCGGGTTCGCCTTCGGCTTGGGCTTGCGAATCTCATGCTTCGCCATCGTGGTGCTCCTTCTGAAGCGTGGAGCCCGCAGTGCTCTGCGGGATGGAAATGTGTTCTGTCTCCCGGTTCTGCGCCGGGTGGGTGCGAGGGCTCAGGCGCTCGGGCCGCCGATCAGAACGGCGGCTCGTCGTCCTGTCCGGTGCCCCAGTCGTAGCTGCCGCCGGCGGACTGGCCCCAGGGATCGTTCTGCGGGGCCGCCTGCTGGCGCCCACCGCCCTGACCGCCCTGGTTGTAGCCGCCGGAGGACTGGCCGCCGCGGTTGCCGCCGAAGCCGCCCCCGCCGCCATTGTCCCAGCCGCCGGACTGCTGTCCGCCGCCGCTGAAGCCGCCGCCGGACCCGCCTCCGCGGGACTGGCGGTTGACCTTCGCCGAGGCGAAGCGCAGCGACGGGCCGATCTCATCGACGTCGAGCTCCATCACGGTGCGGCGGTCGCCTTCCTTCGTGTCGAAGGACCGGGACTTGAGCCGCCCCTGGGCGATGACGCGCATGCCCTTCTGCAGCGTCTCGGCGACGTTCTCCGCCGCCTCGCGCCACACCGAGCAGCGCATGAACAGCGTCTCGCCGTCCTTCCACTCGTTGGACTGTCGGTCGAACTGGCGCGGGGTCGACGCGATCGTGAAGTTCGCGACGGCCGCACCCGACGGCGTGAAGCGCAGCTCGGGCTCAGCGGTCAGATTGCCGATGATGGTGATGATGGTGTCGCCGGCCATGGGACTCTCCTTCCGGAGAACTCGCGGTGATGGGGCTGGTGCTCCCCCATCCTCCTCCGCCGCTCAGGACGGAGTCGGTGGGATCGCACCCGATGCAGCTCGCGCCGTCACCGGCGCCGATCTGCTCAGGCCTCGGCGGTCTCGGCGACGGGCTCGCCGTTGACGTCGTGGTGCGGGTGGATCCGCTGCTCCTCGGGACGGATGATCTTGGTGCGCATGATCGCCTCGTTGAGGTTCAGCACACGGTCGAGCTCCTGTGAGGTAGCGGGCTCGGCGTGGAAGCGCACGACGGCGTAGATGCCCTCGGACTTCTTCTGGATCTCGTAGGCGAGACGGCGGCGACCCCAGATGTCGATGTTGTCGACGGTGCCGTTCTCACGGGTGACGACCTCGAGGAACTTCTTCAGGGTCGGCTCGACCGCGCGGTCGTCGACCTCCGGGTTGATGATGACCATCAGCTCGTATTCGCGCATGGAAAGAACCCACCTCCTTCGGGCTGGAACGGCTGCGGTCTCTCCGCAGCAGGAGGTTCAATGCGAGTCCGTGGCAGTCGGCCCCGACGGGGCCCTGTCCGCACAGACTGATCGACTGTACACCACCGGACATCCGCGGTCCATGGCCGCTGCGGCATGAGACCGGCGATCATCGCCCGCAGGAGGCGGCCCTCAGCGCAGCGCGACGTCGATCTCGGCGTCCCTGCCGTCGGAGGTGACGTCCACATGCACGGGGAAGCTGACGATCTCCTCGACCCTCTTGCCGTCCTCCAGGTAGGACAGCCGAGCCTCCGCCTGCGCCGTCTCGTCGGCGACCCAGTCGAGCTGCGAGTCGGAGTCCTCCTCGGCGACCAGCCACAGCGGCGGCCGCGAGACCAGCTCCCACTCGACCTCGGAGATCTCGGCCCCTGCCTGGGGAGCCTTCAGACCGGATTCGGGGACCTCGATCTCCGCGTTGTCCGCGGCATCGGCGCGGGGCACGCCTCCCTCCGCCCAGCGGCGCGAGGCGGGGCATGCGTCGGGGCTCACGGAGGTCGAGTCCATGCAGCTCTCGACGCTGCGGACGATCTCCTGGTCCACCTCGGCCCACAGCTGCGGGGAGGGCTCCAGCTCCACGACGACCTCCTGCGGCTGCGGATCGCCGAGCAGGACCTCGGCCGGATCGATCGGCTCGGCCAGGACGTAGTCGTCTCCCTCGGGCAGATCCACGGCGAACCTCCCCGGCAGGGCCTCCCACTGCCACTTGCCCCCGGCGCCGTCGGCCACGGTGCGATCTTCGGAGTCCAATCCGATCCGCTCGCCGTTGATCGAGAGGGCCCGGATCCCGGGAGCGGCCACCGTCAGCGTGCTGGCATCCACGCCGTCCATCTCCCAGCTGTCGTTGAGGGGCCCGGTGCGCCGGACCTGGTGCACCGACCAGGTGTGCTCCTCGCCCTGCTCGGCGCCCTCCGGGACCTGCCCGTCCGGCCAGCGCACCGAGGCGGTGACCTGGGCCCGATCGCCGTCGCGCTGGACGTCCACGATCTCCCAGGAGCTGATCCGTCCCTCGGCCTGCCTGTATGCCGCATTCGGCATGCTCTCGGCGCCGGTTCCGCCCCGCGAGTCGCCGAACAGGGCGAGGGCCTGGCGCGAGCGTCCGTCGACCATGGCGTCGAGCCAGTCCTCGACCGGCTCCTCCGGGTCGCGATCCACCATGAACCAGTTCAGGACGGTGCCGCCGGCACTGATGAGCAGGACCACGACGATCAGCCAGGTCCACAGCGACCGGCGCAGGCGTCGGCGGCGCCGCTGCTCGGCGGGACTGAGCTCCTGGACGTCCTGATCGAGCTCGGGCTCTGCCTCTGCGGAGGCGCCGACCTCTTGGCTCATGCGTTCCTCGCGGCCACACCGATCTGGGTCGCACGGCGGCCTCGCTGCATGTCCACGGCGACGATGACGATGAACCAGATCAGGAACAGGTAGCGCGCCGCGGCCAGCAGGGCCTGCGGCGACCAGCCCCAGTCGCCGAACAGCGGCTGGGTCTCCCAGGCCCCGGCCGGGGCGTTCATGGTGGCCCAGTAGCCGATCTCCACGGCCTGCCACAGGAAGAACTCGAGCCAGCTGCGCCTGGCCAGGATCACCAGCGGGACGAGCCACACGGACTGCAGCAGCGACCAGTCCCGGCTGAAGAGCAGGAAGACGGCCAGCAGCATGAGCAGCACCTGGACGATGCTCGGCTCCTTGCCGGCCAGCACGGTCACCAGCAGCACCGCCACGACCCCGAGCAGGATCGCGATCATGGAGATCTGGTCCAGGTTCGCTGAGTCGATCGACAGTCCGGTGGCCGGTGCGCCCAGGGCGTTCCACACGCTCCAGCCGGAGTCGCCCGAGACCGGCGAGCGCACGGTCTCGCCCATGCGCTCGCGCCAGCGGTCGAACTCCTGGACCATGAACGGCCCGTTGACCATGGCGAAGACGATCAGCGAGACCACGAGCGCGCTGATGAAGTCGCCCAGGTAGCGGTAGCGGGCGGCCAGGAACAGGATGGCGATCAGCACGAGCAGCGGCAGGAAGCTGACCGTGGCCCCGAGCCCGACCCACACGCCGGCGACTCCCGGCGAGCCCCGGATGTAGGAGGCGACCGCGAGCATCATGAACATCACGGCCCACAGGTCCCAGGACGTGAAGCCGACCAGCAGGACGGTGGGCGCGAAGGCCAGGACCACGGGATCCGAGGGCTGCTTGCCGGACAGCGAGGCCACCGCGGTGATCGTCACGACCCACACGAGGGCCGTGAGGAAGACGGTGAGGTCCAGGACCGTGTTCGGAGTGATCTCGACGCTGAAGGCCTCGGCGAGACCGGTGGTCATCCAGCCGAGGATCGAGGTGAACATGCCCACGACGATCGGCTGATCGCCCGTGGGGCCTCCCGTGAAGAACCCGGAGAGCATGCCGCCGGGCGTCACGGACAGGTCGCCGGGCTGCAGCTCGGCGGCGCACAGACCCGGGAACCTGTTTTGGACATCCCACTCCGGCACGCGGCACGGGACCCGCAGCAGGAAGGAGAGCAGCACGGCCAGGATGCCGAGCACGAAGAGCACGAGACCGTTGGTCCCGCGCCTGCCGGGGCGTCCGTCAGCCATGGCGTCCTGCCCCTCCTGCTCGGGTGTCTGGTTCCCCGGCGATGATCAGCGGCCGCGCAGGGAAGGATCCGGCACTGCGATCCGCGCTCAGGATAGCCGGGGAGGACCCGGTCTCGGCGGCGCTCCCGCCGATCCGGTCCGGGTCATAGGCCGGCAGGCCGCGCAGGAGGCGCACGACCACCCGGGCGCACAGCCACACCACGGCCAGGATGTGCAGCACGACGGCCGCGGCATAGAAGCGGCCCATCGCCTCCGCATTCGGCTGATCCGCGACCATCGAGTACAGCCAGGTGAAGACCGCGATCCAGTGCACGACCTCGATGACCTGCCACACCGCGTACTCCCGCAGCCGGGGGGCGGCCAGGATCACCAGCGGGACGAGCCAGAGCACGAACTGCGGGGAGTAGACCTTGTTGGTCAGCACGAAGGCGGCCACGATCAGCAGGGACAGCTCCGCGAGGGTGGGCTCGCGCCTGGCTTTCAGCCCGAGCACCAGGACTCCCGCGCAGCACAGGGCGAACACCCCGTAGGCGATCACGTTGAGCGACTCCGCCGCCAGCGGCTGCGCGCCCAGCTCCGGCGCCCACACGACGTTCCACACGTGGTAGATCGACGAGAACCCGGCACCGCGCTCACCCGAGAAGCTCCAGAACCAGCTCCACTGCTGGCGGTCCCACAGGGCGAAGGGCACGTTGACGACCACCCATGCGACGACGGCCGAGACGACCGCCATGACCGCCGGGCGCAGCTCGCGCCGGCGCAGCGCCAGCACGATCACCGCCCCGAGCATCACGAACGGCCACAGCTTCAGAGCCGTGCCCAGTCCCAGCAGCACGCCGCCGACGGCCCAGCGGCGGCGCTGGAAGGCCAGAAGCGCGGCGACCGAGGTCAGCACCGGCCACAGATCCCAGTTGATCAGGGCCGTGGCGGCCACCGCCGGGGAGACGGCCAGCGCCGCGGTGTGGACCGTGGAAGTGCCCATGGCCGCGACCATCACCACGACGGCGAGCCACACGAGCAGCAGCAGCGCGGCATTGAGATCGAAGTAGATGTTCTGCACCGTCGGCACGGGCAGCCCCTCGCCCAGGCCGTAGGCCGCACGACCCGTCGCCGTGGCGATCAGGCTCTGCAGAAGCGGGTACTCCAGCAGCGCGGAGGGATCCTGCGACAGGTAGGCGAAGCTCCCGTCGGACATCCCCCGGGTCGTGAACAGGTAGCCGATGTCGGAGTAGCAGACGAGCTGCTGGGTGTGCGCCCCGTTCCACCCCAGCTGATGGCACGAGAAGCGCAGCAGCCAGGCCACGATCATGGTCCAGGTGCCGAGCCCGAGCAGCAGCCACAGCCACTGCCCGGAGCGCATGCCGCGCGGCGACCGCCAGCCCCTCCGGCCTGTCTCGGACTGCGCGGGTGCGCTCACTGGCTCTCCCACCAAGCCCTCAGCCGCTTCTCGGCCTCCTCCTCGCCCAGAGAGCCCTCGTCCAGGCGCAGCTCGAGCAGGTGCTTATAGGCCTTCCCCACCTGCGGCCCCGGGGGGATGCCCAGGATCGCCATGATCTGCTCGCCGTCGAGGTCGGGGCGCATGGACTCCAGCTCCTCCTGATCGGCCAGCTGCGCGATCCGCTGCTCGAGCTCGTCGTACGTCCGCGCCAGGCGCGCGGCCTTGCGGCGGTTGCGGGTCGTGACGTCAGAACGGGTGAGGCGGTGCAGGCGCTCGAGCTGGGGGCCGGCGTCGCGCACGTAGCGGCGCACCGCGGAATCGGTCCACTCGGCGTCACCGTAGCCGTAGAAGCGCATGTGCAGCTCGACCAGGCGGGTGACGGCGGCGATCGTGTCGTTGTCGAAGCGCAGCGCCTTCATGCGCTTCTTCACGATCTTGGCCCCCACCGTCTCGTGGTGGCGGAAGGTGACCGCGCCGTCCGGGCCGAAGCGCCGGGTCGCTGGCTTGCCGACGTCGTGCAGCAGCGCCGCCAGCCGCAGGACCAGGTCCGGGCTCGGCACGGGGCCGTCGGGGCCGGTCTCCAGCTCCGCGGCCTGCTCCATCACGGTCAGCGAGTGCTGGTAGACGTCCTTGTGATGGTGGGCCTCGTCGGTCTCGAGCTTCAGCGCGGGCACCTCCGGCAGCACGACGTCGGCCAGGCCGGTGTCGACCATGATCTCCACCCCGCGGCGCGGGGCCCTGCCGCACAGGAGCTTGATCAGCTCCTCCCTCACGCGCTCCGCCGAGACGATCTCCAGACGCTGCGACATCTCCGTCATGGCCGCCAGGACCTCCGGGGCGACCTGCAGGTCGAGCTGGGAGGCGAAGCGGGCTGCCCGCATCATGCGCAGGGGGTCGTCGTCGAACGACGAGTGCGGGGAGCCCGGAGTGCGCAGCACGCCGGCGGCCAGATCTCGCACGCCTCCGTGGGGATCCACCAGCTCCATCGACGGCAGCCGCAGCGCCATCGCGTTGATCGTGAAGTCGCGCCGGACCAGGTCGTCCGCGAGGGAGTCCCCGAAGGCGACGATCGGCTTGCGGGAGGAAGGGTCGTAGGCCTCCGCCCGGTACGTGGTGATCTCGAGCTGCTGATCCCCTCGACGCATCCCGATCGTGCCGAAGTCGCGGCCGATCTCCCACGTGGCATCCGCCCACCCGCGCACCGCCGCCAGGGTCTGATCGGGGGTGGCATCCGTGGTGAAGTCCAGGTCCGTGGCGACCCGGCCCAGGAAGAGATCGCGCACGGGGCCGCCCACGAGGGAGAGGTCGTGGCCGGCATCGGCGAAGCGGCGGCCCGCCTCCAGGACGACGGAGGGGACGGCGGAGGTGTCGAGCTGCTGGGTCATCGCGCCCATCATTCCAGACCCCCGGCCTCTGCCCTGCGGGGACGCGTCGCGGACCGCCGGGTGACGTCGGCGGCTCCGCCCGTTCCCAGACTCAGCCGTTAGTGTTGAGCGCATGGCTTTCCCCGTACCCAGCGCACCCAAGAGACGGCCCTCCGGGCCCGTCGCTGCGCTGCCCACGGTGGAAGAGGTCTCGGCCGGCGGCATCGTCGTCGACTTCGACTCACCTGATCTGCCGGTGGCGATCATCGCCCGGATCAACCGCGGAGGGCGCCTGGAGTGGTGCCTCCCCAAGGGCCACCCGGAGAACGAGGAGACGGACGGCGTCGCCGCTGTCCGAGAGATCGAGGAGGAGACCGGGATCGCCGGGAGGGTGATCTCTCCGCTGGGCAGCATCGACTACTGGTTCTCCGTCTCGGGGCACCGCGTGCACAAGACCGTGCACCACTTCCTCCTGGAGGCGGTGGGCGGCGAGCTGACCACCGAGAACGATCCCGATCACGAGGCCGTGGACGTCGCGTGGGTCAAGATCGACGACCTCGGCCGCCGCCTGTCCTTCCCGAACGAGCGGCGCATCGCAGACATCGCCCGCGAGTTCATCATCCACCAGCTCTGAACCCCCGCTTCGGGCGCCTCACCACGGGCTGCCCGGCCCAGCACGGGCCGCCCCCGGCGCCCGACGTCCTCGAAGGAGACCACGTGGCTCGATCCGGCGCCATGTCCAGCGCCATCATGGCCTCCGGCACGCTCGTCTCCCGGATCCTGGGCTTCGTCAAGACCATCCTCATCACGGTCGCGATCGGCTCGCTGACCTCGGTGGCGGACATCTTCCAGATCGCGAACAACCTGCCGAACTACATCTACGTGCTCGTGGCCGGCGGCGTGTTCAACGCGGTGCTGGTGCCCCAGGTGATCAAGGCCTCCAAGGCCTCCGCCGACGACGGCGCCGACTACATCTCCCGGCTGCTGACCCTGGCCGTGATCGCCCTGGCCGGGATCACGCTGGTCGTGGTGGCCTGCACCGTGCCGATCATCCGGGTCATGACCCAGGACTGGTCGGATCAGCAGCTGGCCCTGGGCGTCACGTTCGCCCTGTTCACGTTCCCGCAGATCTTCTTCTACGGCGTCTACACGGTCGTGGGCCAGGTGCTCAACGCCAAGGGCGCGTTCGGCTGGTACATGTGGGCGCCCGTCGTGAACAACATCGTGGCGATCGCCGGCCTGCTGATCTTCATCCGGCAGTTCGGCAGCTTCGCGGAGACAGAGCACTCCCTCGAGTCCTGGACCAGCGCCCAGACCCTGCTGCTGGCCGGGGTCACGACCCTGGGCGTGGCACTGCAGGCTGTCGTGCTGTTCTGGCCCCTGCAGCGACTGGGCCTCGGGCTGCGCCCCAAGTTCGGCTGGCGCGGCATCGGGCTCTCCCAGGCGGCCAAGCTCTCCGTGTGGACGCTTGCCACGGGCGTCGTCGCCAACCTCGCCTTCCTGGCGCTGACCCGCACCGCCTCGATCCCCACGGGCTTCCGCGAGCAGTACCTGGAGATGGACCCGCCGCAGCACATCGCCGGCAGCGCGTCGCTGGACCAGGCGGCCATGCTCTACTCGCTGCCCCACGGCGTCATCGGCCTGTCGATCGCCACGGTCCTGTTCAACTCCATGGCAGCGGCCTCCGCCCAGGGCGACGACGAGACCCTCAAGGCCTCGCTGTCCCAGGCCCTGCGCTACTCGGGCATCGCCACGATCTTCTGCACGATGGCCATGATCGTGTTCGCCGGCCCGCTGGGCATGCTCTTCTCCGGCGGCGTCCCCGAGTCCGGTGCGGTGATCGGGCAGGTCTTCGCGGTGATCGCGATCGGCGCCCCGTTCTTGACCACGGCGTTCATGCTCGGCCGCCTCTTCTACTCCCGCGAGGACGCGCGCACCCCGTTCATGGTCCAGCTGGCTGTCTCGATCCTCACGGTCGCGGCCGCGGTGATCATCAGCCAGACCATGCCTCCGCACCTGGTCGTCTTCGCCGTGGCCGCCTGCTACGCCGGGCAGAACATCCTGATGACGCTGCTGTACCACGTGATCGCGGTGCGCACGATCGGCGACTACCGCACCGTCGAGGTCATCGACACCCACATCCGCGCGATCGCCGCTGCTCTCGTCACCGCCGTCGCGGCGACCGTCGTCCTGTACGCCATGGGCGGCTGGGACCCCGAGGGCTGGCCGTGGTCCTCGCAGCTCAGCGCCATCGGCACCCTCGCCATCGGCGGTCTCGTCAGCGCCGTGATCTACCTGTTCATGCTCAAGGTCTTCAAGCTCAAGGAGCTGCCCGAGCTGATGGCCCCCCTCACGGCGCGCCTGCGCCGCTGAGGTCCTCATCGGCTCGCATGGACCCCCGAGTACACTGCGACTGACCCGCCGCTCCCTACCCCGTTCTGCCGCTGACTGCGGCGGACCCGCAGATCCACAGGAGACCTCGTGGCCCAGCCCATCAGCCTCGGCACCGTCCTGGGTGGTCGCTACATCGTCCTCGACGAGGTGCAGACCACTTCCGACGGCGATCACGTGCTCGGCGGCAAGGACCAGATCCTCGGCCGCGAGGTCACCATCCTCGTGCCGTCGGAGGCGCACACGGCCCGCGTGGTCGAGAACGCGCGCACCATGGCCATCGGCGCCGTGGATGCCGATCTGCACATCCTGGACCTCGGCCAGTCCGGAGCCACGCCGTACCTGGTGACCTCGTTCGCCGCTCCCGCGGTGCTGCTCGAGGAGCTGCTGGCCGAGCCGGGCACCGTGGACGACGACACCCTCTCCGACGACATCTTCGGCCGCCCCCGCTCCTCGAGCTCGGCCGGCGCCTACGTCCTCGACGACGGCGAGCCGGATGCCCCCGAGTACGAGGACACCGCCGAGCAGGACTTCGGGCGCTGGGACGATCAGGACGACATCGAGACGGCCCCGGCCGCGCCCAAGGTCGAGAAGCGCCTGGGCCGCCCCCGGCGCGCCTCCGAGGCCTCGACCCGCGCCACGCTGTTCGACCGCGCCGCCGCGGGCCGCGGCACGGAGCCGCAGCAGCGCACGCAGTCGGCCAACGGGTCGATCGACCCCAGCTACGACGGCGACAACCGCTTCGACTCCTACGAGTACGACTACCAGAGCGCCCCCGCCGGCGCGTCGCGGCCCAAGTCCGAGGAGCCCAGGTCCTCGCGGCGCTCCGGGGCCTCCTCGCGCTCGGGCGCTGCGGCTGCCGGGACGGGTGCGGGAGCCGCAGCTTCGTCGTCCAGCGGCGGCTCGTCCGCCGCGCGCGGCTCGAGCTCCTCGCGCTCCGGCCGCTCCGGGGGCAAGGGACGGCTCGCGCTGATCTTCGCGCTGCTCCTGCTGCTCATCCTCGTGGGCGCGGGCATCGTGTTCGGCGGACTCGGCAATGTCTTCGACTCCGGGAAGGTCTTCGGCCCGGAGGAGGAGCCCTCCGCGTCGGCCTCGCCCACGGAGCAGGCGGTCCCCGCTCCCACCACCGTCACGCGCCTGGTCCCGGACGACCCCACTCTGATGGCCGATCAGGACGCCACCCTGAACCAGGCCATCGACGGCGATCCCGAGACCTCCTGGGTCAGCTACGGCTTCTCCGCCGCGGACTACGGCCAGCTCGTGTCCTCCGTGGCCCTGGCGGTGCGCTTCGAGGAGTCCACCCCCATGCACGAGCTCACGATCCAGCAGACCAGCGGCACGGGCGGCTCCTTCACGGTCTACGCCGCGGACAGCCCGTCGCTCGACGGCGCAGTGGAGATCGGCGAGGGCTCCTTCGACGGCCCGGAGACCACGGTGGAGCTCTCCGACGAGGCCGCGCAGGACGATCACCCCTACCTGATCGTCCAGTGGACCGAGCTGCCGTCGCTCGAGGAGCCGATCGCCGACTACCCCTACGGTCTGCGCATCGCCGAGATCGAGGTCTCCTGAGCTCGCAGCTCAGCCCAGCTTGCTGACACATCGTCAAGTCAAGTTGCCGCGGTTGCCGGAATAGTTCCTGCTGTCCCCTGGTTATTCGGGCAGACGACGGATCGCAGCGCCTGTCACACGCGCACGATCCGCACCCGGTCCGTCCGGCAGCCGTCGGACCGCAAGCACCGCACACGAAGGAAGAAGGACCGCGAACGTGAGCCCAGACTTCAGCCCCGCGATCAGCCTCGACCTCTCCTCGAGCACCCCGGAGACGTCCGCGGCTCAGTCCGTGGCTGCCGATCCGAGCGCCACGGTGCACGACGTCGTCATCGTGGGCTCGGGGCCGGCGGGCTACACCGCCGCCATCTACGCAGCGCGCGCGAACCTCAAGCCCATCGTGCTCGCCGGCTCGGTCACCGCCGGCGGCGAGCTCATGAACACCACCGAGGTCGAGAACTTCCCAGGATTCCAGGACGGCATAATGGGCCCCGAGCTCATGGGCACCATGCAGGCCCAGGCCGAGCGCTTCGGCGCCGACGTCCGCTACGAGGACGCTCTGTCGCTGAAGCTCGAGGGCGACATCAAGGAGATCACGGTCGAGGGCGGCGAGGTCCTGCGGGCCAAGGCCGTCATCCTGGCCACCGGCTCCGCCTACCGCGAGCTCGGCCTGGAGGACGAGAAGCGGCTGTCCGGCCACGGCGTCTCCTGGTGCGCGACCTGCGACGGCTTCTTCTTCCGCGAGCAGAACATCGCCGTGGTGGGCGGCGGAGACTCCGCGATCGAAGAGGCCACGTTCCTGACCAAGTTCGCCTCCAAGGTCACGATCATCCACCGCCGCGACGAGTTCCGCGCTTCCGAGATCATGCAGCAGCGCGCCTTCGAGGACCCCAAGATCGAGATCCTCTGGAACAAGGAGGTCATCGGCATCTCGGGCGAGTCCAAGGTCGAGGAGCTGACCCTGCGAGACACCGTCACGCAGGAGCCATCCGCGCTTCCGGTGACCGGCCTGTTCGTGGCGATCGGCGCCGATCCCCGCACCGGCCTGTTCGCAGACCAGCTCGCGATCGATCCCGACGGCACCGTCCAGGTCGACGGCCGCTCGTCCCGGACCTCGCTGCCGGGCGTCTTCGCCGCCGGCGACGTCCTGGATCCCACCTACAAGCAGGCCATCACGGCCGCCGGCTCCGGCTGCGCCGCGGCGATCGACGCCGGGCACTACCTGGACGCCCGCGCCGGCTGATCCCAGGCCCTCCCACAGACCCTCCCACCCCAGAGAAGGAGCACACCATGAGCAACGCAGCAGCCGTCAACGAGTCCGACTTCGAGGCCGAGGTCCTCCAGTCCGACAAGCCCGTCATCGTCGATTTCTGGGCCGAATGGTGCGGCCCCTGCCGCATGGTCGGCCCGGTCCTGGACTCGATCGCCGAGGAGCACGACTCCGTGAAGGTCGTGAAGGTCAACGTCGACGACAACCAGGCCATCGCCGCCAAGTACGGCATCACGTCCATCCCGGCCGTGTACGTCTTCAACAACGGCGAGGTGGCCAAGCAGTCCATCGGCGCCAAGCCCAAGTCAGCTCTCGAGAAGGAGTTCGCCGAGTTCCTCGGCGCCTGATCCGCTCACCTGCCGAACGGCCCCGGAAGCCCGCCATCGCGGGGGCTTCCGAGGGCCTTTCGGGTGCCTCTTCCCGCTGGTGAGATGCACACACGCACCGAGTGCCTCTAGTATTCAAGGAATTTCCGTCGCCCCCGACTCCGTAAGGTCTCCATGTCCGACTCCTCTGCCGCCTCCCTGGGCCGCGGCCACAGCGACCGCCGCGTACGGGTCCTGCGCGAGCGACTCGTGCGCGCCGGCCAGCTGCCCCAGGACACCGACCTGGACGGCCCTCAGGCCACTGAGTTCGACGCCGCCCTGGAGACGGCGGTCAGGGCCTTCCAGCAGAGCCGGGGACTGATCGTCGACGGCGTGGTGGGCCCGGAGACCGAACGACGCCTCAGCGAGGCCCAGTACACCCTGGGGGACCGTCCGTTGCAGTGGGACCGTCAGGAGCCCATGCGGGGTGACGACGTCGAGCGCCTCCAGCACAATCTGTCCCTCCTCGGTCTGTACTACGGCCATCTCAACGGCGCGTTCGAGGAGAAGACCCACCTCGCTGTGCTGGAGCTGCAGCAGAGCCTGGGACTGGAGCGCAGCGGCCGAGTGGATCACCGCACCATCGAGGCCCTGGCCCGGATCAACAAGAACATCACGAACTCCAAGGCGTTCTCTCTGCGCGACTTCCACAATCTGGAGTCCGCCAACGGCGCAGTGCGCTCGCGCCGCATCATCCTGGTGCCCAGCGCCATGATCGGGGAGCACCCCAGCCCTGCGGAGGCTCCCCCTGCGGATCGGCAGCGCAGTCGGGACCTCTCCTTGGATGTCGCAGCTCGTGCCCACGAGCTGCTCGCCGACATCGGCGCACATCCCGTCGTCGTCTCCGACCAGCCGCTCCAGGCCGCCGACGGCACGGTGATCGAGACTCCCGGCACCCTGGATGAGGCCCTCGAGGGCGTGCGCCAGCCCGTGGTCGTCGTGCTCGGATGCGATTGGAACCGCTCGGAGAAGGCCAGCGGCATGGCCTCGTACTTCTGGGGGAATTCCGGCTCCGAGCAGGACGCCCTCTCCCCGATCGGCCAGCGCGGCGCCTCGCTGATCCAGCGCGAGATGGTCGCACGCACGGGTGCACTGGATCTGGGCTGCCATGGCCGTCAGTGGATCGTCCTGCGCACCACGCCTGCGCCCACGATCTACCTGGACATGGGCTACCTCTCCAACCCCGGGGAGTCCGAGGATCTGGAGCGGGGGGAGTACCGAGCGCATATCGCTCAGGCGATCGCCGTGGGCCTGCAGCGCATGTTCGCGCAGTCCTCCCAGGATCACCCCACAGGGACGCTGAGCACCTCGGATATCGCTCGAGAGCTGGCACGACGACCCAAGGCCTGACCTCGTCCAGAGCGACGAAGAGCCCCTTTATGTGATGTACCTCACATAAAGGGGCTCTTCTGCATGCTCAGCGCAGTACCAGACGGTCAGGGAGCGAGGCGGTGCCGCACCCCGCCCGGAGCTGTCTCACGACCGATCCGGGCGAGGTGCCAGCAGGCGCTCAGTCCTCCTGAGCCGCATCCTGCGTCTGCGGATCCAGCACCGAGATGATGCGATTGAGATCCTCGACGGAGGCGAACTCGATCGTCATCCGTCCCTTGCGGGCACCCAGGTTGATCTTCACGCTGGTGTCCAGCTTGTCGGAGAAAGCGTCGGCGATATAGTCCAGACGCTCCCTGTGGCGCTCCTGGGCCCTGGCCGCGGGTCGACGCCCCGGCTTGCCGCGCTTGGACAGCGATGCTGCCTCCTCGGCAGCGCGCACCGACATGCCTTCAGCAACAATGCGCTGGGCCAGCCGCTCCATCTCGGCAGGATCCTCCAGCGCCAGCAACGCACGAGCATGGCCGGCCGAGAGCACACCTGCCGCCACCCGGCGCTGAACCAGCGGTGGCAGGCGCATCAGACGCAGCGTGTTGGAGATCTGCGGACGGGAGCGCCCGATGCGTCGAGACAGCTCCTCCTGAGTGGCCCCGAACTCCTCGAGCAGCTGCTGATACGCCGCAGCCTCTTCCAGAGGGTTCAGCTGGCTGCGATGCAGGTTCTCCAGCAGTGCATCGCGCAGGAGGTCATCATCTGCGGTGTCGCGGACGATGGCGGGCACAGTGTCGAGGCCCGCGCGCTGAGTGGCCCGCCAACGGCGCTCACCCATCACCAGCTCGTAGGGCCGACCATCCGGCTCTCGGGACGGCCGGACGACGATCGGCTGAAGGACTCCGAGCTCGCCGATGGAGTAGGCGAGCTCCGCCAGCTCGTCCTCGTCGAAGACCTGACGCGGCTGCTTCCGGTTGGGGTGGATGCTGCCTACGGGGACTTCCGCGAACGCCGCGCCGGGGACCGAGGCGAGGTCCGACGTGTCGGGATCCGCAGGCAGTTCCGCAGCGGTCGCAGGGGTTTCCGCGGCTACGGCATCTGGTTCGACGCCTTCCGCGTTAGCCCCCGACGTTCCACGTGAAACATCAGCCGTCCGATCAGCGTCCGTCGCGCCCTCTGAGGGCTCGGTGACGGAAGTGTGCACCTCCGTGGTGGCGTCCGAGGCGGCGGGAGCAGCCGACTGCACGGACTCCTGCTGATCCGAGGCCTCGTCCGGAGAATCGGCAGATTCCGCTGATTCCGCGGACGAGGGAGTAGGGGTGAAGAACATGTCGGACGGGCGGCCGCTTCCTCCGCGGTTCTGCAGGGCTGCCCCCATATCCATCCGGGACTTCATGGCGCTCTGTCGAGCACTGGCCGAGACCGGGCGGCGACGGCCGCCCGTTCCACGTGAAACGGACGATGTCGTCTCCTCCGCAGAACCACTCGACTCCGCGTGCTTGGGGTCCACTGCAGTTGCCTTCGCATCCGCCTCGGAGACGGGGGCTCCGGCCGCAGTCGTCGCTCCGCTCTCCTTCTTCTTTGAGGACTTGGGGGCGGTGGATGCCTTTCCACTCCGCGAGGCGGCAGTTCCAGACTTCGAGGACGCTCCTGTCGCCGCTCCGGTCTTGGAGCGAGCCCCCTTGGGAGATGACGAATTGGACTCCTCAGGCTGGGGTGCTCGCGTCCCGGAACTTCCAGCCTCCGACTTGACTCGCCCAGATCGATCCGTACGGGAGTCGTTGCTCTCCGTCGCACCGGACGCATTCACCGCTGCGGTATCAGCTGCGACGGTCGACTCCGACTGCGCTGCCGCGCTACCGGCCTGCGGCGCCTCTGCACCCCCAGCGTTGTTTCTCTGGACACTCGACTCCGAAGACGGCTTCTCGACAGGTGCACTGGGAATCAGGGCTCCGAGGCCTCTACCGAGCCCCCTCTTGCGCTCCGCCATGGACAACACTCCTCTACTGGACGACCCCGACAGTCTACGGAGCATCGACAGAGATTCGCGCGTTTCACGTGGAACCACCCGGAGTTCCGGGCCACATTGTGACCGATCTGGCCTGGCTGGACGCACTCTAGTCGCGAAGGCATGGTCTTTGCGACCGTTCCACGTGAAACATCGCGCGCCCATGGGCGCTATCCACTCCCGAAGCGGACTGCAGCTAACGGTCAGGTGTTCGTTTCACGTGGAACATCGCTCAGTCGCAAGGCCGTCCATGCGCACGTCCCGAAGAGAATCCATGAATTTCGCCGCGACTGTTACGACGTTGAAGACACGCGCCCATCACCCGACTAGTCGTCCAGACAGTGCCCTAGGGGGTCATTCCCGCAGCGTTCCACGTGAAACATCACGGCATGCGCACGCCCATTGCGCAGTCGGTACGAGGAGGACCCCACGCATCTTGCATTCCGTCCAAGTCCATGGCGTGTGCGCCTCACACCTGAATCACCTCTGCGTGCTGCAGCCGGTCTCCGTCTCCGGGCCGTGGATCGCGTGGATCACCCGCATGTCGCCTCGTACCGCACACCGGCCGGTTTTTGCCTTTTGGCACTCGCGTACCAGTGAGCTGACTACCGCGCGCAGACCCTGGCTTTCAGAGCTGTGGCCTTCGGCCATTGCCCTTGGCCTCCGCTCTGGACACAGATCATCGCATCTCGTGAGCTGCTACGGGTTGATAAGACCCGTCCTCATTCCTGACAACGCTCGCACAGTAGGACCCCTCAGTTCGCATAGCGTCGTCGCCACACAGAGGCAGTACTTGTCCCATGATCAATGGTGCACTCGCCTGGCGGCATCGCCAGCATGTACGGTGACTCGCCATCGCGATCCCGCCGCCCACCGCGGAGACTCTCGCCGTCGCGATGCGCTCCGCAGCACCCGCCGATCGAGGCATGGAGAGCAGACGGACACCAGAGATGATGCGTTCCACGTGAAACATGGACTCGCGCACTGACCGAAGACGGCCACCATGCCACCGACGAGCCGTCGAGGGTCCTGACGTCGGATCCAGCCGTCAGCTGGACCTCCTTCCGTAGCGTTTCTCACGTTCCGTCATGCGTCGCCCATCGCGCGCTGCAGACCAGGGCATGCAGAGGCGTCTACCACGGGAAGAGCTTTTCCGCCTCTCACTTGCCCGCTGTGTGCCTTGGGACGACGGACAGCGGGCAAGACCCGGAGTTCGTCCGAGCCATCGGGATCCGATTCCTGCTGCGCTTCCTCGGACAGCCGTCGCGCATGGTCGACCGCCGGCGCGCTTCGCAATGTTGAGTCAAAGACAGTCTGGAGAAGGACGAACCGCACGTTCCACGTGAAACATGCCGACAGAAGACGAGCGGCTGCAGTCGACATCCGCCGGCCGACGATGACAGCACCGTCTCACTCTTGCAAGCGCTGAAATGACAACGGGCCCCGTTCCACGTGGAACGGGGCCCGCTTCGACCTGCAGAGCAGGCCCGATCGATGGATCATTTGCGCTTCGGCACACCTCGCGCTGCGATCTCAGCGGCTGCCTCCAGATAGGACAGCGCGCCCGTGGACTGCGGATCGTAGTTCAGCACCGACTGCTGATAGCTCGGCGCCTCGGAGATCCGCACGGACCGGGGGATCATGGTCTCCAGCACCTGCTCCGGGAAGTGCGCCCGCACCTCATCCGCCACCTGGGAGGACAGGTTGGTACGGCCGTCGTACATGGTCATGAGGATGGTGGACACGACCAGATCCGGGTTGAGGTGCTTCTGGATCATCTCGATGTTGCGCAGCAGCTGGCTCAGGCCCTCGAGCGCGTAGTACTCGCACTGGATGGGGATCAGGACCTCGCTGGCGGCCACGAAGGCATTGATGGTCAGCAGGCCGAGGCTGGGCGGGCAGTCGATGAAGACGTAGTCGAGACGCTCCAGGCCCTGCTCCTCACGAGCCTCGGCGTACTGGTCCAGAGCACGGGACAGCCTCTGCTCGCGCGCCACCATGGACACGAGCTCGATCTCTGCACCGGCCAGGTCGATGGTCGCCGGCGCCACCACGATCCGATCCGACTCGGGGGAGGGCGCGACCACCTGAGCCAGCTCCATCTCATCGACGAGGACGTCGTAGACGCCGTCGACCTCCGAGCTGTGCGGGACGCCCAGGGCGGTGGAGGCATTGCCCTGCGGATCGTTGTCGACCACCAGGACGTTGAGACCCTGCTTGGCCAGGCCCACTGCCAGGTTGACGGCGGTGCTCGTCTTGCCCACGCCGCCCTTCTGGTTGCTGACCGTGATCACGCGAGTGCGCTCAGGCCGCTGAAGCTGCACGTGCTCGAGTCGGCGACGTCGCTGATTCTCTTCCACGAGCTTCCTTCCGAGGGGGGTATCTCCCGCGCCTTGTGCGGCGTCTGTCGCGCCGGCGTCCTGTCCTGCAGTCAACCGCGATCCGCGGTCCGGCTGCACTGCCGAATCCTGCGAGACCGGATCAGGGGGAAGACCGAAGTCATAGCCGTGAGGCCTGTCGTTCTGGGTCATCACGTCGCCTTCCTCGGTCCTTTGTGACCTGCATCACATTACATGTCGCGGCCACTGAGGGCCTGCCCCACACTACCCAAGACGCTTCCCCGGACCGTCGACCGAGGTCAGCGCCTCGAGACCGATTCAGAGGACGACTCGTACCACGGTGGTCGGCTCCTCGAGCAGCTCAGAGCCCAGGGTGAGCACCTCGGTCTGCGCGACGCGGTGCCGCTTGAGCTGCTTGCGCGCCTTATCGATCTCCTGCTGCGCCGACCGGCCCTTGAGCGCGAGCAGCTCACCGGAGCCCTGCAGCAGCGGAAGCGTGAAGTCCAGCAGACCGCCGAGCGCGGAGACAGCGCGGGCCGTGACCACGTCCGGCGCGGAACCGCCCGGCAGCTCTTCGACCTGCTCGCCGCGCGCACGAAGGACCTGCACGTTCTCGAGCTGCAGATCCTGGACGATCTCGTTCAGCCAGGTCACGCGGCGCTCGAGCGGCTCGATCAGCGTGAGCTCCAGATCGGGGCGTGCGATCGCCAGGCACAGCCCGGGAAGTCCCGCCCCGGAGCCCACATCGGCCACACGGGCGTCCTGCGGGATCAGTTCCTCCACCACGGCGCAGTTCAGGACGTGACGTCCCCACAGCCGCGGAGCCTCACGCGGACCGATCAATCCGCGCACGATGCCCGATGAGGCAAGGTGCTCCACATAGCGCTGGGCTAGCTCGAGCCGGTCGCCGAACAGGCTCTGCGCGGCCTCGGCCTCACGCCCCTGCAGCTCGGGAGCCGGCTGGGCGACGGCGCCGTCGGACTCCGCCTGCCTGCTGCGATCAGAGCGTTCGCCTGGGTGCTGCTCCGTCATGCCTCAGCCGTTCGCCGAGACCACGATGTGGCGTCCGGGGCCCTCGCCCTCCGACTCGGAGTGCATGCCCTCCTCCGCCACGACGTCGTGCACGATCTTGCGCTCGTAGGGGCTCAGCGGGTCCAGGTGCACCGGCTCACCGGAGTCCCGCACGCTCTGCACGGCACGACGGGCCAGCTCCCGCAGCTGCTCGGCACGGGCCAGCCGGTGCCCGGCGATATCGAGCACCAGCCGGCTGCGCTGCTCCGTGCCGGCCAGCACGGCCAGCCGCACGAGCTCCTGGAGAGCCTCGAGCACCTCGCCGTCCTTGCCGACGAGCATGTCGAGGCCGTCGTCGCCCTCCTCCTCCGTCACCACGGAGAGGTAGGTGCGGCCGTTGCGGACCTCGATGTCGATGTCGCCGTCCAGATCGGCGAGATCCAGCAGCTCCTCGAGGTAGTCCGCAGCGACTTCGCCCTCCTCCACGAGGGGGTCGAGCTCGTCGTCATCCTGGTCGCTCGGCTCGGCAGAGGCCACAGCGGCCTCGTCGCCCTGCGGGACGTCCACACCGGCGACGACCGCCGAGGCGTCGACCTTCTGGCCGGGCTCCAGGTCCTGGATCTGCACGCCCTCGGGCGCGGAGTCCTGAGCCTGCTCGCTGTGCTGGTTCTCGCTCATTCGTCTCTCCTGACGGAAGTGGTGCAGCAGCCGTCTCGACAGTATGACCCGAGCGGCGCCCTGAGGGGTTCGGTCTCAGGACCCGGACTTGCCCTTGCCCTTGCCGGACTTCTTGCCGCCCGACGAGCCCTTGGAGATCGGCGACGACGAACCGGTGGTCGGCTCCCCGTTGACCCCCGGCCCCTGAGCCTTCTCCGGCTGCTGGACATCGTCCTGGCCGGTCTCGAGCGGGCCCTGGCCCTTGATGCCCTTGGCCTTCTGGCGCTTCTTGCTCATGGGCTGCTGGCGCTGACCGGCGGCAGCCTTGGCGCGAGCCTCCTCGATCTCGGCCTGGTGCTCCTCCTTGGTCTTGCCGACCGGGGGAAGGCCCTTGGCCTCGCGGCGCTCGTTGAGCTCGCGCTCGGCCTGCGAGCCGGGAGTGGGGTTGTTGCGGATGACCCAGTACTGCTGGCCCATGGACCACAGGTTGGAGACGGTCCAGTAGATCAGCACGCCGATCGGGAAGTTGATGCCCGTGATGAGGAAGATGATCGGGAAGATGTAGATGATCATCTGCTGCTGGCGGTACATCGGAGAGTTCTTGGTGGCCTCCGAGACGTTCTTGGACGCCAGCTGCTTCTGCGAGATGAACATGGTGACCGTCATGGCCACCACCAGCAGGGCCGCGATGATGATCGTGGCGGTGTGGTTGCCGTCGCCGGGCGAGCGCAGCGTGGAGAACAGCGGGGCGCCGAACAGGGTGCCGTCGTAGAACTGGTGGATCTTGTCCGAGGACAGGACCAGGATCCCCTCGTCCCGCTCGGCAGCGCCGGTCACGCCGTTGAGCACCTGGAACAGGCCGAAGAAGATCGGCATCTGGGCGATGATCGGCAGGCAGGAGGCCAGGGGATTGACCCCGTGCTCCTTGTACAGGGCCATCTGCTCCTGTGCCATGGCCTGGCGCGAGACCTGGTCCTTCTTGCCCTTGTACTTGGCCTGCAGCTTGGCCATCTGCGGCTGGATCTCCTGCATGCCGCGCATGGAGCGGATCTGGCGCAGGAACAGCGGGATGGTCAGGGTTCGCATGACCAGGGTCAGGCCCACGATGGCCAGGACCCAGGTCCATCCGCTCGCCGCATCCAGCCCGATGAGGGTGAACAGCTCGTGGAAGAGCCACAGGACCGCCGAGACGACCCATTTGAAGGGCCAGAGGATGATGTCGAAGATGTTCATCGTGAGGAAGCTCCTTGAGCCGTCTGCGCGGCAGCCGGGTCTGCGCCGTGCTGGCGCGCGGACGTGGTCTCGTGTGCCGGATCGCGGGGTGTCAGCACCGCTGCGCGATCGGCGGGTGTGGGGTGGTTGAGCAGGATGATCCGCGGCAGCTCGGTCTCCGAGGAGAACCGGCGGCCGCCCTGCGGCACCCTGTCGATTCCACCCGCCGCCCAGGGATGGCACCTGAGCAGTCGTCGCACGGTCAAACCTAGGCCCCGGACCGCCCCGTGGCGAACCACGGACTCGAGGCCGTAGGCCGAGCAGGTGGGGAAGTGCCTGCAGACGTCCCCGTAGAGCGGGGAGATCAGCATGCGGTAGAGCTTCAGACCCGCGATGATCAGGTTCTGCGGCAGCAGCCACACCGCCTGGACCGCACCCCGGGGGCGCACGAAGTCCGACGGTGCCTGCTCCCAGAGCTTCTCCTCATCCAGGACAGGATGCTGATGGCCGAGGCCCTGCGCGGTGCTCATGCCGGCACCTCGGCCTTGCTCGCGGCCTTGCGCCAGGCGGATTCCCAGTCCCGCCGCAGCTCGGCGAAGTCGGCCTCTGCCGAGGCGGGCAGGGCCCGCACCACGACGTCGAAGCCGGCTGGGCTGCCCTGGATCGTCATCCCGACGAGCTCCCGCAGCCGCCGCTTCACGAGATTGCGGCAGACCGCATTGCCGACCCGCTTGGATACCACGAAGCCCGCCCGGGACGGCTGGTCCCCGGACGTGGCGCGCACATAGACGACGACGTTCCGGCGCCCCTGTCGGGCACCGGAACGTGTGGTCGCTGCGAAGTGCGTGGAGGTGCGCATCCTGTGCTGTGCGGGAAGCACGCGCTCACCCCTTCGGTCTCGGCGGCGTCTGCGGACCGGGGCTCTGCTGAGCAGAGGCCGTCGGATCCGCGAGGGCGACGAGAGGGCTCAGGCAGAGAGGGAGGCGCGGCCCTTGGCGCGGCGCGCCGAGAGGATGCCGCGGCCGGCGCGGGTGCGCATGCGGGCGCGGAAGCCGTGCTTCTTGGCGCGACGACGGTTGTTCGGCTGGAACGTGCGCTTGCTCATTGATCTTCTCCGGATGCAGGACGGGCGTGCCCCTGCCCTGTGCGGATCCGGCGCACGCTGCCCGTGCAGAGCACGAGCGCGCAGCAGGCCGTCCGCCTGAGGAAGGGGTCCACCGCTGTGGTGGTCGATGGCTGTGCCGCCGCGAGGCGCATGGCGCCGGGCGCAGGTCAGACACAGGACTGATCGATTGTAGGCGCGGCGAGTGGGACGGTCAACCGAACCGTCGGTGACCGCCTCTCGCCCACATGCTGTGCACGTCTTCCGGAAATTCCTGTGGATAACCGGATCCCCGTCCTTGCCAGCAACGGTGCGCTCTCGCTCGTGTAACTACACGATTGTAGTTCTTTTCGGCCCCGATCGGGGCTAGGTCGGGGCTTCGAACGTGCTCTACGCTGAACCCTCGCGCTCGACCCCCGAGCCGCTGTCCACCGCTGTGAACAACTCTGTGGATGACCGGTCGCGAGCGCACCCGGGCACCCGCCCGGAGCCGACATCGCCCCCGAATCCCGGAGTCCCCGCCACTGTGAGTCCTCAGCAGAATCCGGAGCTCGACGCCCGTTGGGCCGAATGCGTCCGCACCATGACCGAGGACCCGCAGATCTCCCCGCGCCACCGCGGCTTCCTGCGCCTGGCCAAGCCCCGGGGCCTCATGGGCACCACGCTGCTGATCGCCGTGCCGAACGAGCTGACCCGCGAGGTCCTGCAGTCCAAGATCGCGCCGGCCTTCAACCAGGCCGTCACGAACTCCTTCGGCAAGGACACCCTGGTCGCACTCGTGGTGGACACCGACCTGGAGGAGGTCTCCGAGCAGGAGATCGAGTCCGCATCCCGGGCCTCGCTGCCGCCGCTGAGCGAGCTCGAGGCCGAGCGCGGCCACACCGCTCCGCCGGCTGCCCAGGAGGAGACCGAGCAGGACTCGCTGTCCACCACGAGCTCCGAGTACTCCGGGGCCGTGAACACCTTCCGCTCGCCGTCGCCGCGACCGGCGGCGCCGCGGCCCTCCGCACCGGAGCCGGCCCGACGCCCCCTGCCCGAGCAGCCCGCGCCGCAGGACACCGCCTCTGCGCAGAGCACCGGCGAGGCCGCAGTCGAGGAGACCGGCCCTCAGGACACCTTCGTCCCCGCCGCTGCCCCGGGCCGCTCGGCTGCGGAGGACCACGGCACGGCCGGTGCGGCCTCGGCCGAATGGGATTCGAGCGCTCGGCTGAACCCCAAGTACGTCTTCGAGTCGTTCGTCATCGGCCAGTCCAACCGCTTCGCCCACGCGGCGGCCTTCGCGGTCTCCGAGACGCCGGCCAAGGCATATAACCCTCTGTTCATATACGGGGATTCAGGGCTCGGCAAGACCCACCTGCTGCACGCGATCGGGCACTACGCCAAGCGGCTCTACCCCGGCATCGCGGTGCGCTACGTGAACTCGGAGGAGTTCACCAACGACTTCATCAACTCGATCCGCGACGACGAGGGCTCCTCCTTCAAGGAGATCTACCGCAACGTCGACATGCTGCTGATCGACGACATCCAGTTCCTGGCGGGCAAGGAGCACACGCAGGAGGAGTTCTTCCACACCTTCAACGCGCTGCACAACCACGAGAAGCAGATCGTGATCACCTCCGATCTGCCGCCGAAGCAGCTCACGGGATTCGCCGATCGCATGCGCTCGCGCTTCGAGTGGGGACTGATCACCGACGTCCAGCCGCCCGAGCTCGAGACCCGCATCGCCATCCTGCGCAAGAAGGCCGATGCCGACGGCACCCAGGCACCGCCCGAGGTCCTGGAGTACATCGCCTCGCACATCTCCACGAACATCCGCGAGCTCGAGGGCGCCCTCATCCGCGTCACGGCCTTCGCCTCCCTGAACAAGCAGGACGTGGACCTGCCCCTTGCCGAGCTCGTGCTCAAGGACCTGATCACCGACGACGACGGCGAGATCACCGCCGCCACGATCCTGGGGCAGACGGCCGCCTACTTCGACATCTCGCTGGACGAGCTGAAGTCCAAGTCCCGCACGCGCACGCTGGTCACGGCCCGGCAGATCGCCATGTACCTGCTGCGCGAGCTCACGGACATGTCCCTGCCCAAGATCGGACAGGAGCTCGGCGGCCGCGACCACACCACGGTCATGCACGCCGATCGCAAGATCCGGACGCTGATGGCCGAGCGCCGGCAGATCTTCAACCAGGTCACCGAGCTCACCAACAGGATCAAGCAGCAGCGCCACAGCTGATCCGCAGCGCAGCCCATGCGCTGCGCTCTGCCTCATCCCTTCAGGCCCCGGGCCCGCACGAGCGGACCCGGGGCCTGCGTCGATCTCCGGTCATCCACAGGACGGCGCGGCGCGGATGCGGGCTGCGAGACCCGTTCTCCACAGCTGTGGGAAGCCCTGTGGACAGGCTGTGCACGACACGATTCCACCGGTTGTGGACAGCGCTGTGGAGAGAACCGCGATCGCGGTGGACAGTCGAGGCGGATCCGGGGATCGGCCTGTGCACGGGCCCGGAATGACAAGAATGTGATTACACAGGCACGGGGCGGTCCGTGGATGGCGGTGCACAGCCGACCCACAGCCATGATCCGCGCCAGATCAGCCGATCAGGCTCTTTTCCACAAGATCCACAGCGGTTATGAACACTACTGTCCATTAATACCTCCCGCCGGACAACGAATGCCCTGACGCCCGATCCGGACCCGGCGAGCTCGTGTAATTACACGTTCAGCCGCTCCGAGAGCTGTTCGCTGCCCGCCCTCGAGCAGGGCATGAGGCTCCACGCCTCCAGGATTCTTGGAATTACAGAAAGCCGGATCCACCGAAGCGCCTCTGCGACTCCCCGGTCTGCTCGAGCAGATGGCACAGGGCACAGCGCGCCGATAGCATGCTGTCGTCGTCTGTCCGGACCTCCGCACCGGACGCCGCGCGGACGACATCTGCGAACGAAAGGCGCCCCCACCGTGAAGTTCTCCGTCGAACGCGACGTTCTGGCCGAGGCCGTGACCTGGACCGCCCGGTCACTGTCCCCTCGCCCGCCCGTCCCGGTGCTCTCCGGTCTGCTGCTCAAGGCGGATAACGGGCAGGTCTCCCTGGCCGGATTCGACTACGAGATCTCCTCTCGGGTCTCGATCGACGCCCAGATCGAGGAGGAGGGCACCGCTCTGGTCTCCGGCCGCCTCCTGGCAGACATCTGCCGCTCGCTGCCCTCGGCTCCCGTGGATGTCATCACGGATGACGGCAAGCTGACGCTGATCTGCCGCTCGTCTCGGTTCAACCTGGCGGCCATGCCCGTGCAGGACTACCCCGAGCTGCCCGGCCTGCCCGAGGTCTCAGGCGTCATCGACGGCGCTGAGTTCGCCCAGGCCGTCGCGCAGGTCAACATCGCCGCCTCCAAGGACGACACCCTGCCGATCCTCACCGGCGTCCGGATCGAGATCGACGGCGAGCGGATGACCCTGCTGGCCACCGACCGCTACCGCCTGGCCATGCGCGAGCTCACCTGGCGCCCCAACAGCAGCTCGCTGCAGACGGCTGCGCTGATCAAGGCCAAGACGCTCAACGACGTCGCCAAGACCCTCGGCCCGGCCGGCGAGCTGAACCTCGCCCTGTCGGACAGCACGGAGCTGGTGGGCTTCGAGTCCGGCGGCCGCCGCACCACCTCGCTGCTGATCGACGGCGAGTACCCCAAGATCCGCTCGCTGTTCCCCGAGTCCACGCCCATCACCGCCTCGGTGCGCACCTCCGAGCTGGTGGAGGCCGTGCGCCGCGTGTCCCTGGTGGCCGAGCGCAACACCCCGGTCCGTCTGGCCTTCACGGACGGCCAGGTGGCCCTGGATGCCGGCACCGGCGAGGACGCCCAGGCCTCCGAGGTCATCGAGGCCAACCTCCAGGGCGAGGACATCACCGTCGCCTTCAATCCCACGTACCTCTCGGAGGGCCTGCACGCCTTCCACTCCGAGTACGTGCGCTTCTCCTTCACCGCTCCGCCCAAGCCGGCAGTGCTCTCGGCGCAGAAGGAGCAGGACGGGGACGACGACGTCGCCTACCGGTACCTGCTGATGCCGGTCCGCCTCCCCAGCTCCTGAGCCCCGGACCTGCGTGCACGTCGACTCCCTCTCCCTCGCGGACTTCCGCAGCTATGAGCAGCTCCAGCTCGAGCTGACCCCCGGGATCACGGTCCTGCTGGGGCCCAACGGGGTGGGCAAGACCAACGTGGTCGAGGCGATCGACTACGCAGCCACGCTGGCCTCGCATCGGGTCAGCGGCAATGCCCCGCTGCACCGAGCAGGCACCGAGCGCGCCATGATCCGCACGGGGATCCGCAGGGCCGGGCACCGCACGAACCTCGAGTTCACTCTGAGCGAGGGCCGTGCTCCCACGGTGCGGATCAACCGAGGCGGCTCGGTCCGCGCCCGAGAGGCCCTGGGCATCCTGCGCACCGTGCTGTTCTCCCCGGAGGACCTCGCGCTGATCAAGGGCGAGCCCTCCGGGCGCCGGGCGTTCCTGGACGTGCTGGGCTCCTCCATGCGTCCGGCCCTGGCCGGGGTCATCTCCGACTACGAGAAGACCGTGCGCCAGCGCAACGCCCTGCTGAAATCGGCGCGGAAGGCCGGGCGCTTCACCCAGGCGCACGAGGCCACTCTCAGCGCGTGGAACGACCAGCTGGCGACCTATGGGGCCGCGGTCCTGCAGTCTCGTCTGCAGCTCGTCCTCGCTCTCGAGCCCGAGGTCCGCCGCGCCTACAGCAGCCTCTCCGACGGTCCCCGGATGCCCCAGCTGCGGTACCGCTCCTCGATCCTCCCCGAGAGCGCAGACGGTCGGGTCGATCAGCTGGCCCATTTCAGCACCGCGGATCTGCGCGAGCTGATGCTCCAGGCCTGCGCGCAGGCCCAGGACCAGGAGATCGAGCGGGCGGTGTCCCTGGTGGGACCGCATCGCGACGAGCTCGAGATCCAGCTCGGCGATCTGCCGGCCCGCGGCTACGCCTCCCACGGCGAGATGTGGTCCTGCGCCCTGTCCCTGCGGCTGGGCTCCTGGTACGTGCACCTGGACGACGACCGCTCCGAGGGCTCCTCCCCCGTGCTGATCCTCGACGACGTCTTCGCCGAGCTCGACGCCCAGCGCCGCAGCCGCCTGGCCGACATGGTCTCGGAGGCCGAGCAGGTGCTGGTGACCGCCGCCGTGGAGGAGGACGTCCCGCAGGAGCTGCTGGATGCCGATTCGGGGCTCACCCTGGTGCGCGTGAGCCCGGGCAAGGCCGTCGTCGATCCCGGATCCCGCCCGTGATCCCCGCCCAGCAGCCGCGCGCCGAGCGCGACCGCGACATCGTTGATCCGGCCGCCGCCGCCCTGATGCGCGTGCGCCGGGGCGCCGAGGCCCGCGGCGAGGGACGGCTGCACGGCGCTGCGGCCAAGGCCAACCTGCGCAGCTTCGGCGCTGCCATGGAGGCTCTCACCGCCAGTCCCGTGCGCCGCCGGGACGCCGAGCGCGATCCGCGGCAGCTGGGCGGCTATTCGGGCGCCGGAGCCTCGCCGCGGGATCCGCAGGGCATCGGCGGGGTCATGGATCGCCTGGTCTCCGGACGCGGCTGGCGCACCCCGGTCGCCGTCGGGTCGGTCATGACCCTGTGGCCGGAGCTGGTGGGGGCGTACGTGGCCGAGCACTGCGTGCCGGAGTCCTTCGAGGACACCGTGCTGCGCGTGCGATGCTCCTCCACCGCCCAGGCCGCCAACATGCGGATGCTGCAGTCCCAGGTGCTGTCGACCATCGAGAAGCGCCTGGGCCCGGGCATCGTCACGCGCCTGGACATCGTGGGCCCGGCGGCCCCCAGCTGGCGCAAGGGCCGGCGCTCGATCCGCGGCCGCGGCCCCCGCGACACCTACGGCTGATCCGGACCGCCGTCGATCGGCATCTGCCTCGAGACCGTGGACGGCCTGCAGAGTGCTCAGCACCTCCGGAGACGACTTCCGGGTCAGCGAGCACCCCCGGAGGCACTCCTAGGGGCGTTCTCGTGCCGCTGACAGCGGGTTCAGGCCGTCCCGCACCCGGCATCTGCGCAGATCCGGTATGATGGGCCCGGATTATCGACGCAGCGCATCGAGCGCGCAGACCCCGCGGCCCCCCGAATGCTCCGGTGCGTCCCGCTCGCTCGCTGTCGTCGGGAGTGCTGCCTGCGCCCCGGACCCCGTGCTCCAGGACCCTTGCGGCCTCCACCATGACCATCAGGAGGAACCAGCAGCCCGTGTCAGAGGACAAGAGCACCGAAGGCGGCTACGGCGCCAGCGACATCACCGTCCTGGAGGGCCTCGAAGCGGTCCGCAAGCGCCCAGGCATGTACATCGGATCCACCGGACCGCGGGGCCTGCACCACCTGGTCTACGAGGTCATCGACAACTCCGTGGATGAGGCCCTGGCCGGCCATGCGGATCACATCGAGGTCGTGTTGCGGGCCGACGGCGGCGTGAGCGTCACCGACAACGGCCGCGGCATCCCGGTGGACATGCACCCCACGCAGGGCCGTCCCACGGTCGAGGTCGTCATGACGATCCTGCACGCCGGCGGCAAGTTCGGCGGGGGCGGCTACGCGGTCTCCGGCGGTCTGCACGGCGTGGGCATCTCCGTCGTCAACGCGCTGTCATCGCGCGTGGAGACCGAGATCCGCCGCCAGGGCTACGTCTGGCGCATGGAGTTCGCCGACGGCGGCCGCCCCCAGGGCGAGCTCGAGCGCGGCGAGCAGACCGAGGAGACCGGCACCACCCAGACGTTCTGGGCTGATCCGGAGATCTTCGAGTCGGTCGAGTACGACTTCGAGACCCTGCGCGCCCGGTTCCAGCAGATGGCGTTCCTCAACAAGGGGCTGCGCATCACCCTGACCGACCAGCGGCGCCTGGACGAGTCCGGCGACGAGGTCGCCGGCGAGTCCGCGCGCACCGAGATCATCACCGAGGTCGAGGGCCAGGACGCCTCCGAGGTCCCCACCGCGCAGTCCCCGGAGGCCGAGAGCGGCGCCGAGCAGGCGGCGACGGCCAAGGCTCCGGCGCTGAACACCGTGGGCGTGACCGCCGAGGGCCACCGCCGGGTCATCTACTGCTACGAGCACGGTCTGCTGGACTACGTCCGCTTCATCAACAGCGGCAAGAAGGCCGAGCTGGTCCACGACGAGATCATCGACTTCGAGACCGAGGACGTCGAGCGCTCCATCTCCGTGGAGATCTCCATGCAGTGGACCACCGCCTACAGCGAGTCGGTGCACACCTACGCGAACACGATCAACACGCACGAGGGCGGCACCCACGAGGAGGGCTTCCGCACCGCGCTGACCACGGTGATCAACCGCAAGGCCCGCGAGTTCAAGCTCCTGCGGGACAAGGACGACAACCTCACCGGCGAGGACGTCCGCGAGGGCCTCACCGCGGTCATCTCGATCAAGCTCGGCGACCCCCAGTTCGAGGGCCAGACCAAGACCAAGCTGGGCAACTCCGAGGCCAAGCCGTTCGTGCAGCGCGTGGTCGCCGACGAGTTCGGGGACTGGATCGAGCGCAACCCGAACTACGCCAAGGACATCATCCGCAAGGCCATCGGCGCCTCGCAGGCTCGTCTGGCGGCGCGCAAGGCCCGCGAGACCACCCGGCGCAAGGGGCTGCTGGAGTCCGGCGGCATGCCGGGCAAGCTCAAGGACTGCTCGTCCAAGGACCCGTCGAAGTCCGAGATCTACATCGTGGAGGGCGACTCGGCAGGCGGCTCGGCCGTGCAGGGCCGCGATCCGGCGCACCAGGCGATCCTGCCGCTGCGCGGCAAGATCCTGAACGTCGAGCGGGCCCGCCTGGATCGTGCGCTGTCCAACGCCGAGGTCCAGTCCATGATCACGGCTTTCGGCTCGGGCATCGGCGACGACTTCGACATCGAGAAGGCGCGCTATCACAAGATCGTGCTCATGGCCGATGCCGACGTGGACGGCCAGCACATCACCACGCTGCTGCTGACGCTGCTGTTCCGGTTCATGCGCCCGCTGATCGACCACGGCTTCGTGTACCTGGCGCAGCCGCCGCTGTACCGCATCAAGTGGTCGAACGCGCCGCACGACTACGTCTACTCGGATGCCGAGCGCGATCGCGCCCTGGCGGAGGGCCAGGCCTCGGGCAAGCGGATCCCCAAGGACAACGGCATCCAGCGCTACAAGGGCCTGGGCGAGATGTCCTACACCGAGCTGTGGGACACCACCATGGATCCTGAGCACCGCACGCTGCTGCAGGTGACCATGGAGGACGCCGCCGCCGCCGAGCAGGTCTTCACCATGCTCATGGGCGAGGACGTCGAGTCCCGCAAGGAGTTCATCCAGCAGAACGCCAACGACGTCCGCTTCCTCGACATCTAGTCGCAACGGAGCATATGCCGACTGCGGCATATGTGCCCGTCGCCGCCTCCATGGTGGTGACCGGCGGATCAGTCTCGAGCACCACGGCCCAGCGGCCGAGCAGACGCACAGACGCCCGCGGGCGTCGGGAGAAGGACGGGAAGCGCACGAATGAGCGACGACAGCCAGGTCACCCCGGAGGAGCCGGAGAACCAGCCGGGCACCGAGGTCGAGGCCGCCACGATCACCGGCGATCGCGTGGAGCAGGTCGACCTCCAGACGGAGATGCAGCGCTCCTACCTGGACTACGCCATGGCGGTGATCGTCGGACGAGCCCTGCCGGACGTCCGCGACGGCCTCAAGCCGGTGCACCGCCGCGTCATCTACACGATGTACGACGGCGGCTACCGCCCGGACCGGTCCTTCAACAAGTCGGCCCGCGTGGTCGGCGACGTCATGGGCCACTACCATCCGCACGGCGACTCGGCGATCTACGACGCCCTCGTCCGCCTGATCCAGGACTGGGTCCAGCGCTACCCGCTGGCCCTGGGCCAGGGGAACTTCGGCTCCGCCGGCAATGACGGCGCCGCCGCCCCGCGATACACCGAGACCAAGATGGCTCCGCTGGCCATGGAGATGGTCCGGGACATCCACGAGGAGACCGTCGACTTCCAGGACAACTACGACGGCAAGTCGCGCGAGCCCACCGTGCTGCCGGCGCGGTTCCCGAACCTGCTGGCCAACGGCTCCGCCGGCATCGCCGTGGGCATGGCCACCAACATCCCGCCGCACAACCTCCGTGAGCTCGCCGACGGCGTGCAGTGGTACCTGAAGAACCCGGAGGCCAGCCGCGAGGAGCTGCTCGAGGCGCTGCTCAAGCGCGTCAAGGGCCCGGACTTCCCGGGCGGTGCGCAGATCCTCGGCCACAAGGGCATCGAGGACACGTACCGGACCGGTCGCGGCTCCATCAAGATGCGCGCGGTCGTCTCCGTCGAGGAGATCCACGGCCGCACCTGCCTGGTGGTCACCGAGCTGCCGTACATGGTCAACCCGGACAACCTGGCCATCAAGATCGCGGACCTGGTCAAGGAGGGCAAGATCGGCGGCATCGCCGACATGCGCGACGAGACCTCCGGGCGCACCGGTCAGCGCCTGGTGATCGTGCTCAAGCGCGACGCCGTGGCCAAGGTGGTGCTGAACAACCTCTACAAGCACACCCCTCTGCAGGAGAACTTCTCCGCGAACATGCTGGCCCTGGTGGACGGCGTGCCGCGCACGCTGTCGCTGGACGCCTTCATCTACCACTGGGTGCGCCACCAGATCGAGGTCATCGTCCGGCGCACCACGTTCCGTCTGCGTCAGGCGCAGGAGGAGGCGCACATCCTGGTGGGCCTGCTGAAGGCCCTGGATGCCCTGGACGAGGTCATCGCCCTGATCCGCCGCTCGCCCACCCCGGACGAGGCCCGCACCGGGCTGATGGAGCTGCTTGGGATCGACGAGGAGCAGGCCCAGGCCATCCTCAACATGCAGCTGCGGCGCCTGGCGGCGCTGGAGCGGCAGAAGATCCAGGACCGCTTCGCCGAGCTCGAGCAGATGATCGCTCGCTTCGAGGCGATCATCGCCTCCGAGGACCTGCAGCGCCAGATCGTCTCCGAGGAGCTCGAGGAGACCGTCGAGAAGTACGGCGACGACCGCCGCACCGAGATCCTGTGGGGCTACGACGGCGACATGTCCATGGAGGACCTGATCCCCCAGGAGGACGTGGTCGTCACGATCACCCGCGGCGGCTACGTCAAGCGCACGCGCATCGATCAGTACCGGGCCCAGCGCCGCGGCGGCAAGGGCATCCGCGGAGCGAATCTGCGCGGCGACGACGTCGTCGAGCATTTCTTCACCACCACCACGCACCACTGGATCCTGTTCTTCACGACCCACGGCCGCGTGTACCGCACCAAGGCCTACGAGCTGCTCGAGGCCGGTCGCGACGCCAAGGGCCAGCACGTCGCCAATGTCATGGCCTTCCAGCCCGGCGAGCAGATCGCCCAGGTCATGGAGCTGTCGACCTACCAGGACGCCCCGTACCTGGTGCTGGCCACGCGCAGCGGCCTGGTGAAGAAGTCCCGGCTCGAGGACTACGACACCAACCGCACCGCCGGCGTGATCGCGATCAACCTGCGCGAGGGCGACGAGCTGGTCTCGGCCAAGCTCGTGGACTCCGACGACGACATCTTCCTGGTCTCGCGCAACGGCCAGTCCCTGCACTTCCAGGCCGATGACGAGGCGCTGCGACCCATGGGCCGCGCGACCTCCGGCGTGACCGGCATGAAGTTCCGCGATGACGACGAGCTGCTGGCCGCCGACGTCGTGGCGAAGGGCACCGAGAGCTACGTGTTCGTGGTGACCGAGGGCGGCTACGCCAAGCGCACGGCCATAGAGCAGTACCGGCGCCAGGGCCGCGGCGGGCTCGGCATCAAGGTCGCCAAGGTCGGGGATGAGCGCGGCAAGCTCGCCGGCGCCTTGATCGTGGGAGAATCCGACGAGGTCATGGTCGTCATGGCCTCCGGCAAGGTCGTGCGCTCTGCGGTCTCGGAGGTCCCCGCCAAGGGCCGCGACACCATGGGCGTCATCTTCGCCAAGCCCGCCCCCAAGGACTCGATCGTGGGTGTGGCCTGGAATGCCGAGCGCCACATCGAGGACGCGGTCGAGGAAGCCGTCGAGAACGGCACGGCTACGATTGCGGATCCGACAGCCGATGCTGCGGATGAGGATGTCGTAACGTTGGACGAAGTCAACAACGGAGGTAACGAATGAGCCCCGAGGCACGCTCTGGTGCGGCTGGACGTTCGAAGTCCGGCGGCGCTGGTCGGGGATCCTCTCCCAGCCAGGCCAAGAAGGCGGACAGCGCCAAGGCGTCGTCGTCCAGCAGCCGCACGCCCCAGCGGTCCTCGACCAAGGGACTGGTGCGGCCCGCACCGCGCGCCAAGGTGCGCCGCGCGCGCCTGGTCGTGTCGCGCGTGGACACCTGGTCGGTGCTCAAGCTCGCGTTCCTGCTCTCGGTTGCGCTGGGCATCGTGGTGGTCGTCGCGGCCGTGCTGATCTGGATCCTGATGGACATCACGGGTCTGTTCAACGGCATCAACGAGCTGGCAGCCATGCTGGCCGGCCCGGGCGGCAGCACAGAGGTCCAGGAGATCGTCTCCCTGGGACAGGTGGCGATCTTCGCGACCATCCTCTCGGTGATCAACGTGATCCTGCTGACGCTGCTGTCGGTCATCGCCGCGATGCTCTACAACCTGGCCGCCGGCCTGATCGGCGGCATCGGGGTCACGCTGACCGACGACTGATCTGCTCGGCGCTGCCGACCGGGATCTCGGATTGGTCCCGGTCGCGGCGATCGTGTAGAGTCCCTATTCGTTCCGCGACGGACAGACCGCCAGGTCGCCCGAGCGGACGTGACCGGTTCGCTGGTCACGGGCGTATAGCTCAGACGGTTAGAGCGCTTCGCTGATAACGAAGAGGTCCCAGGTTCAATTCCTGGTACGCCCACGGTTCAACGGCATCCCAGTGCATCGGAGACCGGCATGAAGAACGCTGTCACGGCGATCGTGCTGGTGTTCGGTGCCGCCGGAGCAGGAGTCGCCGCCTGGCGGCTGCGCTCCGCAGATGCCGATCGCGCCGCTTGGCGCGAAGCCGCAGATCCCGTCGACTGAGTTCAGCTCGACAGGATGCTCCGGGGGCATGGCGCAATTGGTAGCGCATCTGCTTTGCAAGCAGAGGGTTAGGGGTTCGAGTCCCCTTGCCTCCACCGGATTCCATATCGACGACGGCCCCGCCTGATGGCGGGGCCGTCGTCGTGCGCCCGCCACTGATCTCAGGAGCTGCCCCGCCATGGCCGTGATCGTCTTCCTCCACGCCCACCCGGACGACGAGTCCTCGCAGACCGCCGGCACCATGGCTCGTGCCGCGGCGGAGGGGCATCGCGTGGTCGAGATCTTCGCGACCAACGGGGACTTCGGCACACCGCTGGAGGCTGCAGATGACGCCCAGGAGGTGCTCTCCGTCGCGGATCACCGGCGCACGGAGGCAGCTGCGGCAGCACGGGTGCTGGGCATCTCCCGGGTGGAGTGGCTCGGCTACCACGACTCCGGGATGACCGGCTGGGAGCAGAACGACGGCGAGGCCTGCTTCCACCGCGCTGACGTCGACGAGGCCGCCCGGGCCGTCGCCGCGATCCTGGACGACGAGGGCGCCGACGTGCTGGTGGGCTACGACTGGCACGGCGGCTATGGGCATCCCGATCACGTGAAGGTCCATCAGGTGGCCCACCGCGCGGCAGAGCTCGCCGCCGAGCGGCCCCGGCTGCTGGAGCAGTCCATGAACCGGGATCGCCTTCGAGCGCTGCGCGAGCAGGCTCTGGCGGCAGGGGCCTCCCCGGATGAGGTCATGGACCCCGACGGGCCGGCCGATGACGGCAACGGCTTCGGCATCCCGGCCTCTCAGCTGCACTGGCAGCTCGAGCTGGACGACGAGCTGCTGGAGCTGAAGCGGCGCACGATGCAGTGCCACGCCTCCCAGGCGGACGTGCAGGGGATGCTGGCGATGCCTCTGGAGCACTTCCGGGCGTTCTTCGGGGTCGAGTCCTACCGGGAGCCGGGGCTGGCGCAGGAGCTGTCCTCGCAGTGGCTGTTCGCCTGACGAAGGCGTCGCTGAGACCTGCACGAGCTGCGATGCCAGCTGATGTTCAGGATCTGGGCATCACCTGAGATACTCATGGCGCAGATCACGTCGTCAGAAGGGTGAGCCATGTCCGCACCGAAGGAGTACCTGGGGCCCATGCCCCATATCGATCCGGATGAGCAGCTCACTGCGATCCGCCGGTGGAAGATCATCGGCCCGGGCCTGGTCGTGGCCGGCACGGGTGTGGGCGCAGCCGACCTCGTGGCCACCCTGACGGCCGGCTCGCGCTACGGCTACGCCCTGCTGTGGGCGGTCATCGTGGGCACCATCGTGAAGATCGTGCTCGTGGAGGGCGCCGGGCGCTACTCGCTGGCCACCGGCCGCACGATCTTCGAGGGCTGGCGCTCGCTGGGCAAGTGGACGGCGGTCTACTTCGCGCCGTACATCATGATCTGGGGCTTCGTGTACGGGGCCACGGCCATGTCCTCGGCAGCCCTGCCGATCGTGGCGCTGTTCCCGAACACCATGCCGCTGCCGGCCTGGGCCATCCTGATGGGCCTGGCCGGCTTCTTCATGGTCTGGTTCGGCAAGTACGCGCTGGTGGAGAAGCTCACGGCCGTGATGGTCGGCATCATGTTCGTGGTGGTCGTGGGTCTGGCGATCATCGCCGCACCCAACATCCCGAGCATGATCGCCGGCCTGGTGCCCATGATCCCCGAGGGCGGACTGGTCTACACTCTGGCGCTGTCCGGCGGCATCGGCGGCACCATCACCCTGGCGGCCTACGGCTACTGGCTGCGCGAGAAGGGATGGGCCAGCCCCAAGTGGATGCGCGTCATGCAGCTCGACAACACGGTCGCCTACGTGGTCACCGGCATCTTCGTGCTCTCCATGCTGATCGTGGGCGCCGAGGTGCTCTATGCGGCGGGCGTGTCCATCTCCGCGACCGACGCCGGGCTGCTCGATCTGGCCGACGTCCTCAACGATCGCTACGGCCAGGCCATCGGCACAGTGTTCCTGATCGGCTTCTTCGCCGCGTCGTTCTCCTCGGTCGTGGGCGTGTGGTCGGGCGTCTCGCTGATGTTCGCGGACTTCTGGGGCCACCACCGCGATCTGCCCTCGGGTCACCCCGCCACCCGTCCGGGCGGCAAGTACGTGAAGTTCTACCTGCTGTGGATCACCTTCCCGCCCATGCTCCTGCTGCTGCTGGGCCGTCCGATCTTCCTGATCCTGCTCTACGGCGTGCTGGGCGCGCTGTTCATGCCGTTCCTGGCGATCACGCTGCTGGGGCTGCTGAACACCAAGCGCACCCCCGACCGCTGGCGCAACGGCTGGGTCACCAACGGCGTGCTGAGCATCTGCGCCGGCCTGTTCACGATCCTGGGCATCTACCAGGTCTGGGACACGCTCCAGGACGTGATCGGCTCCTTCGGCTGATCCCCGCCCCGGGGTCCGGCACTCTTGCCCCGGCCCCGGCATCCAGGACGACGACGGCCCCCTCACCTTTTCGGTGAGGGGGCCGTGCGGTGTGCGGCCTCAGCCGCTGAAGGCGATCAGGCTCAGGCCTGGCCGTCCTTCTTCTCGTTCTGGGTGCCGTTGATCTGGTCCTTGATCTCGTTGACCGTCTGCTTGGCATCCTCGGTCACGGACTTGGCCGTGTCCTTGACGCTCGAGTCGGCCTTGCCGTCATCGACCTTCACACCCTGGCCGGCGGCCACGGTGGTGGACTTGTCGACCGGGGAGGCCGTCACGCGCGGGGAGGTCGAGGCCGGGGTCTTCCAGGGATCCTGGACCGGACGCGAGGCCTTGAAGGCGGCGGCGCCGGCGACCAGGCCGGTCACGACCAGGCCGAGGACGAGCAGGCCGCGCCCGCCGCCCTTCTGCGCCTTCTTCTGCTGCTTGGCGTAGTCCTTGGACATGCGCGCGGCGGCCTTCTTGGCGTTCTTGACGGCCTTCTTGTTGCCGGTCAGGCGCGCGACGGCGGCCTCGAACTGCTCGGGGGTGTCGGCGTCGGCGAAGCGCTGGGCCAGCTGAGCGGCCGTGGCGTTGTAGCGCTCGGACACGGCCAGCTTGCCGTCGTTGGCGGCCTTCAGAGCCTTGGCGGCCTGCGGGGAGGCCTTCACGGCTGCACCCACCGGAGCGACCTTGGCGGCGACCTTGGCGACCTGCGGGGCCGACTTGGCGGCCTGCACGGCGGCGCGGCTGCGCAGCTCGGAGGTGGCGCCCTTGGCGGTGGCGGCGCCCTGCTGGACGTACGGGGTGGCGGTGTGGATGCCGCCGGCCAGCGAGATCGCGCCGGAGCGCACGCCGTCCTGCAGGCGCGGCGCCAGGGCGCCGATCTCCTTGGCGAGCCAGTCGCCGGCGTCGACGACGCGGTTCTCCACAGCGGCCTGACGCGCGGCGGCTGCCTTGGCGGCCTTCTTCTCTGCCCTCTTGCTCATGGAAGCTCCCTCCTCGGGGGTCTAGGATTCTCGGTCCAGCATACGGGCTGTGCCTGGGATGACCCATGGTGGAGGCCGTCGGGTCACCCATCACTCAGGGAGTTTTCAGCAGACGGCTGTGCTTTTTCACTCGCGGCGGAACGGGAACCGTCGTCGTCTCTTCTCCGCGACAAGCGAGCCGGTCATGGGATACTGGGGCCATGACTTCTCTTGCCACCGCTAAGGCGACCATCCACACGAACCACGGCGACATCGTCGTGGAGCTCTTCGGCAACCACGCTCCGAAGACCGTCAAGAACTTCATCGGCCTGTCCGACGGCTCCCAGGAGTGGGTGGACCCGAACACCGGCTCCAAGGGCGAGGGCCCCCTCTACAAGGACGTCATCTTCCACCGCATCATCAAGGACTTCATGATCCAGGGCGGCGATCCGCTGGGTCAGGGTGTCGGCGGCCCGGGCTACATGTTCGACGATGAGATCCACCCCGAGCTCAGCTTCGACAAGCCGTACCTGCTGGCCATGGCCAACGCCGGCAAGCGCGGCGGCCAGGGCACCAACGGCTCGCAGTTCTTCATCACCACCTCGGCCACCCCGTGGCTCAACGGCAAGCACACGATCTTCGGCGAGGTCGTCGACGACGCCTCCAAGAAGGTCGTCGACGAGCTGAACAGCGTGCGCACCGGCGGCATGGACCGCCCGGTCGAGGACGCCGTCATCACCTCGATCGACATCGAGCAGCTCTGAGCAGCACTCGCAGCACCCGATGATCCCGCGCTCGCGGCGATCGTCGACCCGCAGGGGCCCGGCCGATCGGCCGGGCCCCTGCGCCATATCCGACGGCGCAGGGCCCGCGACGACGGCGCCCCGCCGCCCAGCCAGGACCATCCTTCGCACAGGAGCACACCGATGACCCAGGGACCCCACGAGCCGAGCGGCGAGCCCGGATCTCCCCGCGATCCCAGCAGCGACAGCGGCCCGCAGCTGCCGCAGTACGGGCGGATGGCGGACCCGTCGCAGCCTGCTGGGCAGCCGAGCGATCCGCTGCAGGGGGCGTCGTGGCAGGCGGGGCATCCTGAGGCGCGTCAGGCTCGGCCCGCCCCCTCGGTTCCCTCTGTTCGCCAGGCTCGCCGGCGCGGGGGCGCCATGACCGTGACCTGGGTGCTGATCGGGATCAACGTGGCGGTCTACGCGGTGCAGTGGCTGCTGAGCCTGATGGGGATCAACCCCTTCGTGCTGCTGGGCCTGGCCCCCGGCTACGTCTCGCAGGCGCCGTGGACGGTGATCACCAGCGGGTTCTCGCACTCGATGTCCAACCCCGCGCACCTGCTGCTGAACATGTACACGCTGTGGATCTTCGGCCGGATGCTCGAGCCGGAGATCGGGCGCGGGCGCTTCCTCACGGTCTATCTGCTCTCGCTGCTGGGCGGAGCGGCGGCGGTGCTGCTGCTCTCGCCCGCCTACACGTTCACCGTGGGGGCCTCCGGCGCGGTCTTCGGGCTGTTCGGCGCCGTGCTCGCCCTGGCGCTGTGGGGCGGGCGGCGCTATCGCGAGAACCTGTCCGGGATCCTCGTGCTGATCGGCTTCAACACGGCCTTCAGCCTGTTCTTCCCCGGCATCTCCTGGCAGGGGCATCTGGGCGGCATCGTGACGGGCCTGGTGGTCATGGGCGCGCTGCTGGGACTCCGCGGGCGCGGCCGTCGCCCCCGCGGCTGAGAAGCTGTGCACCGCGGCTGTCCACAGACTGTGTCCACAGCGGTGGACGAACGCCATTCGTGTAATTCCACAAGTGTGAACAAGCCTGTGGATACCGATCAGGGTGGATCGAGCCCGCGCTGTTCGCAGACATGTTCGACTTCTTCACACCTTTCTCCACACCTGTGGATAACTTTGTGAACCGGGTGGGGACGGTCTCGGAGTCATCCGAGAGTCGGTATGCCGATCAGACCGCGGTACCACGACGGGGCGCGGCGACGGGCACGAAGACCAGACCCGGCCCGACGTGCCGACGAAGCCCCGCAGCGCATCGTGGAGCCATGACGACAGCTGTTCTCCACGCTCATGACTTCGCACAGCACTTCGGATCGACGGCCGCCCTGGCCGGGGTGAGCCTCACGGTCTCCCCTGGGGAGTCCGTGGCGATCACCGGCCCCTCGGGCTCGGGAAAGACCACGCTGCTCCACGCCCTGGCCGGGATGTCGCTCATGCTGTGCGGGGTCTCCCGGGCCGAGGCGCAGCGGCAGGCCGCGTGGTGGCTGGGCCGGCTGGGTCTGGCCGGATCGCCAGCGACAGCGCGATCGAGCAGGGGGCGGCACGATGAGCGCTGAGACCCTGTCCCGCTCCGGCTCTGCCGTGCCCCCGCCGGCCGTGCTCGGGTTGGAGCCACGACTACGCCGAGCCCGGAATGCGGATGCTGTACAGGACCCTCAGCGCTGTGGCGCTGTGCATTCTCAGCCTGCCGCTGGTACAGCTCGCAGGTGCTGCGGCCAAGCTGTCCGCGCGGCGGCGCGATGCGCGGCTGTCCGGGCTGCTGGCCGGCCTGGGCATCTACGCGGCGCTGATCCCGGCCCTGGGCGGGCTGCATGTGGACGGTGTGCGGATCGGGGCCGCCGCCCTGGTGCTGCCCTGGTGGGCGATCGCTCTGTGCGTCGCCGCGCTGTTGGACACGGCCGGTCTCGCCGCGGCGGCCGGATTGCGCCGGGTGAGCATCACGCCGCTGACCGTGCGGACCCGTCGCGATGTCCCCGCCATGGGGACGTGGCGGGTGATCCTCCCGGTCCTGATGGTGCTCGCCGTCCTCCTCGGCGGGCGAGCCGTACTGATCGATCAGGCCGCTGCGGCCGATGATCGCTGGCAGGTGTGGTTCGGCCTGCACCGGCTGGGCATGCCCGTGGCGCAGATCGATCGGGCCCGTCGCCTGGCGGTGATGCGGCCGCTGCGGGTCCTGCTGGTCATCGCCGTGGGAGCGACCGTGATCGTCCTGTCGCCCATGATCGGGGCAGGGGCGCTGATCTCGCCGATCACTCTGGCGACCGTCGTCGTCGTGCTCGGAGCCGGTGCGGTCATGATCCCGATCGCCCTGCGGGCCACGAGGCCGGCACCGCGCCGTCGTGCCGAAGGAGGGCCTGCGGGGATGTGAGCCGTCCCCGGGACGGCGGCAACCGGTTGCCGGGGCTTGACCAAGATCAAGCCCCGGCCGCGGCGGCGGTGCAACGATCCAAGGTGCGGCCGGAACCGGCCGTCGGCTCAGCGCCTGCCGCGGGGGACTCCGTCGGCGGCGATGGGGCGAAGCCGTGCACAGGAAGAGGAGCCCATGCTCTCCGAGTCAGCCCGCCCGCTCATCGAAGCCACCGCGCCCGTGATCGCGGAGCGCCTTCCGGACATCGCGCCGAAGTTCTACCAGTCGATGTTCGAGGCGGAGCCGCAGCTGATCGAGGAGGGCATCTTCAGCCGCGCGAACCAGCGCACCGGTGAGCAGCCCCTCGCCCTGGCCGGCTCCGTGGTCGCCTTCGCCACCCACATCCTCAACCACCCGGAGTCCTACCCCGACGAGCTGCTCTCGCGCGTGGCCCATAAGCACACGTCGCTGGGCATCGTGGAGGGGCAGTACCCGATCGTGGAGAAGCACCTTCTGGGCGCGATCGCCGATGACTTGGGCGATGCCCTGACCCCCGAGATCGCCGCGGCCTGGACCGAGGTCTACTGGCTCATGGCCGATGCCCTCATCAAGCTCGAGAAGGGCCTGTACTCCGAGCAGGCCAACGACAACGTGTTCAACGAGTTCACCCTCGTGGACAAGCGCGAGACCTCGGAGGGCACCTATGTCCTCACCTACGAGCCCGCCGACGACACCCCCATGACCGATGCGGTGGCCGGGCAGTACGTCTCGATCAAGGTGCGGCTACCCGAGGGCATCGAGCAGTCCCGGCAGTTCACGCTGATCCCGGTCGACAGCCCCCGTCAGCGCCGCCTGGCCGTCAAGCAGGACATGGACGGGGAGGTCTCGCCGGTCGTGACCGCCATGGAGGTCGGCTCCACGGTCAAGCTGTCGAACCCGTACGGCGACGTGGTCCTCACCGGCTCCACCGCCCCGCTCGTTCTGATCTCCTCGGGCATCGGCGTCACGCCCATGGTCGCGTTCCTGGACCGTCTGGTCGCCGAGGGATCGCAGCGCCAGGTCACTGCGTTCCGCGTGGACTCCTCGGACGCGGCGGCGCCGCTGCTCGAGGAGCAGAAGGCCCTCATCGAGAAGCTGCCGGAGGCGCGCTTCGAGCGCTGGACGGTCGAGGAGGGCGAGGCCGACCACATCGGCCGTGCCGACTTCGGTGCCCAGGGCGTTGACGCGGGTGCGGAGGTCTACCTCTGCGGCAGCCTGGACTTCATGAAGGAGACCCGCTCTGCCCTGATCGGCGCCGGCATCCCGGGCAAGCAGATCCGCTACGAGATCTTCGGCCCGGACCTGTGGATGCTCCACGACGACGCCGTGGAGTACCACGCCGACGCCGAGTGACCTCGGTCGGTGAGTGAGTCGAGCCGGCGCGCAGTGATCTCACACGAGGCCCGCCGCGCCTGGAACCCAGGTGCGGCGGATCAGTCGAGGCCCAGGTGGTCCTGGGGCTCCAGGACGCGGGAGACGGCGCAGCCGAAGAGGATGCCCCAGAACGCGGCGTGGATGTTGAACAGGTCCAGCCCGGAGACCGTCACCACGAAGGTCACCAGGGCGCCGAACGTGAAGCGCGTGGAGAACGCGGTGACGAACGCCCCCTGCAGCGCCTTGATCATGGCGAAGCCGCCCAGGGCCAGCACGAAGGCCTCCGGGGTGGCGAGCATGAACCGCGTGAACACCGGGGCGAACAGGGCGAAGACCAGCGAGAGCACGCCGTAGGTGACAGCCGCCGTGTACTGCCGCTGCTTCTGCCCCGATGCCGTCAGGAGCACGTTCGTGGGGCCGGTGACGCAGGCGGAGACCGCGCCGACCGACGCATTGACGATCGAGAAGGCGCCGGAGGCCACGGCGAGCGAGTTGATTGGCGGGTCGTGCTCGGCCTGGCGCAGCACGGCGATGCCCTGGCCGTTCTGCACCACGAGCACCGTCATCGCCAGCGGCACCAGCAGCTCGAGCTGGGCGCCCAGGGTGAACTCGGGCGCGGTGAAGACGGGCTGGGCCGGCACGCGGCCGTCGGCCTCGAAGCGGAACTGGCCCGTGGCGACCACCATGACCAGCCCGATCAGCAGGGTCCCCAGCACCGGGGCATGCGCTTGCCGAGGGCGGGCACCGCGGTGAGCAGGACGAACACGATGACCATCGGCAGGGCGATCGCCGCCATGGCCCTGCGCACCACACCGGTCATGCCCAGTCCCATGACCAGGACACCCGTGGTGAAGAACGCACCCACGACCTCCGGGAAAGACAGGTGCTGCAGGGACGGCCCCAGCAGCACGGTTCCCGGGATCGACCAGGCGAAGCCGAAGGGGCGGCGGAACAGCAGGGACATGAAGATGGTCGCCAGCCCCGCCGAGAGGAAGATGCCGAAGACCCAGGAGGCGATCTGCTCATCCGACAGCCCGCCGGAGGCGCCCACGGCCAGCGTCTCGGTGATCGGCCCGGGGGCTGAGAAGATCAGGCCGATCAGGCCGTTGACCGCGTACTCGGGACTGAGGTCGCGCAGCAGCTGCCGAGGCCCGGCGGGGGAGAGGTCGGGCCGCTCGAGGACCGGAGCACGCTGCCGCGTCGACATGGGACTGCCCGGTGGCTGGACGGCGGACGGATTCCGCTCAGTCCACCAGAGCCGGCCCCCCGGCGCGCTGCGCTGGCCCCCGACGACGACGGGCCCCGTCGGCGAGTCCCCGGTCTGCGTCGCGAGGAGGTCGCAGCGCGGGCAGGGGTGAGCACGGACTACTACACGCGCCTGGAGCAGGGCCGGCACAAGCGGCCGTCGGAATCGGTGCAGCTCGCCCTGGCCGAGGCGCTCGAGCTGGACCCCACCGCCGCCCGCCACCTGCAGGATCTGGCCCGGGCGCTGGTACTGCCCCAGTGGGCCAGGGCCCCCACGGCGGAGCAGCAGCGCCTCAAGCACTCGCTGACCGCCTTCCTGCTGGCGGACACCCCCGCCCGCGCCCCCGGGCAGCGCAGCCTCATCCACTGGGCCTTCCTGGACCCCGAGGCTCGCGAGAAGTACGTGGACTGGGAGAAGGTCGCCTCTTCCATGGCCGGCACCCTGCGCCTGGATGCCGGGCGTCACCCCGACGATCCCCAGCTGGCTCAGCTCGTGGGCCGCATCGATGTGCACTACGAGGCCCTGGAGGTCACCGGCGCGGAGGATCAGACGCTGTTCCTCTACTCCACCGAGAAGGGCTCGGACTCCGAGGCCCGGCTGCGGACCCTGGCATCTTGGCTGGCCGAGAACCAGCCGGGACCAGTCAGTATGCCGATCTCGGAATCCATGAGCTGAGGCTGCGGGAGCCGATGGGGCGGGACCTCGCCGGAGGCTCAGGCCGCAGGTGCAGCGCCGGGGGCGCCGGCCCCGCCACCCATCCCGCCCATCGACGGCTCCGTGTTGGTGTCCACGCCCACGGTGATCGACAGGGTGTACCCGCTCTTGGCATCACCGGTCACGGTCGCCAGCTGGGTCTGGCCGCCGTCGTCGCTGAACACGTTGTCCGTGTCCAGGGACAGCGAGGCCATGTTGGTCACCGAGGACTCGTAGCCCGCGGTCGCGTAGGCCTCATCGCAGGTGGCCTGCGGGATCGCGATCTGCGAGATCGACGCCGCGTTGGACTGATCGGTGATCGAGGCCTCGTCAGGGAAGACCTCGAAGTGGATGTGCGGCCACCGACCCGTGTAGCAGGCGGGGAAGATGCTGGTGAAGGTGACCTTGCCGCTCGAGTCGGCGATCTGCACGCCGCGCAGGTAGTTCTCATCCTCGATGCCCTCGGAGTACATGGAATACTGGCCATCGCGGTCGCAGTGCCAGACGTAGACGGCAGCTCCGGCCCAGGGCTTGTAGCTGTCGGTCATGTTCACGATGGTCATCTCCAGGGTCATGGGGATGCCCTCGGCCGTGGCGGAGCCGGTGCCGAAGCTCGAGCGGATGTCGCTGCGCACCACGCCGGACTCCTCCAGGACGTCGGGCCCGTTCGAGCCGTCGCCGGGGTAGGGGCCGGCGGTCTCATCGGGGATCTCGGAGGCCACGTCGATCGAGGCGTCATTGGTGGGGGTCGCCGAGCTCGTGGCGGAGGCCGACGAGGACGCCGAGGAGGAGCTCGAGGTGGGCGCGCAGGCCGCCAGCCCGAAGGCGGTGGCACCCAGGCCCAGCGCCGAGAGCGCGCTGCGACGGGAGACGAGCGTCTGCAGGTCGAAGGACAGCCCCTGGTCCTGGACCTCGTCCTCGGGCCGCTCGAGCGGGCGCCCCTGGTAGTGGGGTCGCCCGTCGATCATCTCGACCCGGGGGTCGTTCTCATTGTCGGCGGGCGGCTCGGCAGTGGGCTCCTGAGAGGCGGAGTCCTGGGAAGCGGTGTCGCGGCTGCGGCGCAGGAAGAGCACGGCTGCTCCTTCGTGATCGGGGTCCGCCCGGCGCTGCTGCCGGGCTGTCTGATCACGAAGCTACGAGCGGCCCATGTGGCGAGGTTCGCCTGGACCTGTGATGGGGCTGTGAGGTGCCGACGGCAGAGAATTCTTCGATCGAGCGGCTCACCGGCGGGGATTGCGCCTCGCGATCGAAGTGCTCAGCGCCGTTGCGAAGCCGCACCACAGGATGTAGGGGACCAGGGCTGCCCCCGCTCCTCGATGGGCGGAGCCCGCACGTCGGCTCAGGTCTGCGCAGCTGAGGGTCAGCACGGCGGCGTGCACCGAGGCCAGTTCGAACTCGCGGGCCCGGAAGAAGGTCCAGCACCAGCCGGCGTTCAGCGCGAGATTCACGGCCAGGGATCGACCCAGCCCGGCGCTGCGACGACTCAGCTGCCGGGACAGCGGGCGGGAGCGCCGCGCGGGGACCCGCGGCCGCTGCGGCGGCACGAGCTCGTGCTCATCGGCCTGCGCTCGCTCTCGGTGCCGGGCGAGGTTCGTCAGCGCCAGCGCCGACGAGCACGTGATGACCGTGTAGAGGCCCGTCCATACGATCGGGAACGCGACTCCCGGCGGCTGCCATGAGGGCTTGTCCAGCTGGGTGTACTCGGGGGAGCGCACCGCCGGACCCGTGGCGACCGAGCCGATCGCTGCCGTGGCGGTCACGGCGGCGCCGGTGGCCAGCAGCCGGGGTGCCAGGCGCGGTGCGCGCCTGGAGCGGCTTCTGCGCAGGATCTGCACGGCTCAGCCTCCGAAGGCCAGCGGCTGCATGCCGCGCACGCCCGGCTCGACGGCGTAGATCGATCCGGCCGCCGGCTCCTCGTCATCGGGGAGGTTCTCCCGCGACGTCGTGATGAACAGCCGGTCCAGGTCCGGGCCGCCGAAGGTGCAGGCGGTGATCTGGCGGACGGGCAGCTCGATCACCTCGGTGAGCTCGCCCTCGGGGGAGTAGCGGTGCACGGCGCTGCCGCCGTTGAGCGCTGTCCATATGCCGCCCTCGGCATCCACGGTGAGGCCGTCGGGGTGGCCCGCGTCCTCCGGGATCCGCACAAAGGCGCGGGGGTCGACGGGTCCGCGCTCCGGGTCGTGGTCGAAGACCGTGATCTGTCCCGTGGGGGTGTCGTTCCAGTAGGCGAGGTTCCCGTCCGGACTCCAGCCGATGCCGTTGGCGATGGTCGCGCCATCCCAGGCCGTCTGCGGCTCGGTGCCGGGCCCGTCCCAGCGGTAGACGCTCGAGGCGCCCTCGGTCTTCTCATAGGCCATGTCGCCCAGCCAGAGCCGGCCCTGGGGATCGCAGCCACCCTCGTTCGTGCGCAGCCCGGAGTCCTCGAACAGGGTCACAATCTGCTCGAGATCTGAGAGATCCTCCTGGCGGGCCAGGCCGATGCCGTTCTCCAGCCCGACGACGGCGCCGCCGCCCACTCGCGGGCGCAGCATAGAGGCGATGCGGGAGGGGGCCTCGAAGCGCTGGTGGCCGCCGTCGTCGTCGATCTCGATGATCGCCCCGTGGAGCATGTCCACGAACCTCAGGCGCCCGGTGGCCGCCCACCAGACAGGGCCCTCGGCGTGATGGGCGATCGAATCGGTGATGCGCTGTGCCTTGATGGTCATGCTCCTCAGCGTAGGACGCCGGGCCGGAGCCTGGGGAGGCTCCGACCCGGCGTGGTCGTGCGGTGGCGTGTGCTGATCAGGCGACGGGCGAGCCGCCGTTGACGTTGAGGACGTCGCCGGTGACGTAGCTGGACTCGGGGGAGGCCAGGTAGACGTAGGCCGGGGCGAGCTCGGTGGGCTGACCGGCGCGCCCGATCGGGGCCTGGCGGCCGAACGAGGTCAGCTGCTCCTCGTTCTTGTTGTCCGTGACCTGCAACGGCGTCCAGATGGGGCCCGGGGCCACGGCGTTGACGCGGATGCCTCGCCCGATGAGCTGCTGAGCCATGGCCTGCGTGAAGGCGTTGATGGCGCCGTTGGAGGAGGCATAGTCCACCAGGGTCTCCGAGGGCTTGTAGGCCTGCACGGAGGTCGTGTTGATGATCGACGAGCCCGCCGGCATCACGTTCAGCGCCGCCTGCGTGACGCGGAACATCGAGAACAGCTTGATGTCAAAGGTGTTCTCGAACTGCTCGTCCGTGATCTCCTCCAGATTCTGCCAGTGCATCTGGCGCCCGGCGTTGTTGACCAGGATGTCCAGTCCGCCGAGCTCATCGGCGACCTTGCCGGGCAGCTTGCGGGAGAAGTCCTTGTCGCGCAGATCACCGGGCAGCAGCAACGCGTTGCGGCCGGCTCCCTCGATGACCTCCTTGACGTGCTGGGCGTCCTGCTCCTCCTCGGGGAGGTAGCTGATGGCCACGTTCGCGCCCTCGCGGGCGAAGGCGATCGCCACGGCGGCGCCGATGCCGGAGTCGCCGCCGGTGATCAGGGCCGTGCGGCCCTCCAGGCGCCCGGTGCCGCGGTAGGTCTCCTCGCCCAGATCGGCGCGGGGATCCAGATCGCGGTCCAGGCCGGGGGCCTCCTGGGACTGCACCGGCGGGTCGATCTGCACGTAGCGGGTCGCGGGGTTCTGGAAGGTGAGCTGATCGTGCTTCTCGTTGTTCGTCATGCTTCGAGCCTAGAACATCAGCACCCTGACTGTCTGTGCTGGCCCTGATCCTGACCTGGCTGTTCGCTGACGGCGCGAACCCCCTTTGAGGTTGGCTCAGGGCCGCGTCATGGCGGGACCTTCAGGTGCGGCGGATCCGCTCACGGCCAGCGGGTAGTCGGTGTAGCCGGCGGCGTCGTGCGTGTAGAAGGTGGAGGGGTCCGGTTCGTTGACCGGCAGGCCCTCGCGCCAGCGCTGCACCAGGTCGGGGTTGGCGATCATGCTGCGGCCCACCACGGCGGCATCGCCGGCGCCGCTGTCCACGATCGCGCGCGACGCCTCCAGATCGGTGATCTGCGCCCACCCGGTGTTCAGCAGCAGCGGGCCGTCGAACAGCTCGCGGACCAGGGCGACCGAGGGGTCCTGCGGATCCGCCACGAGCAGCGAGACATAGGCCAGGCCCAGCCCGCCGATCTCCTGCAGCAGCGCGCGGTAGGTCGCCTCGGTCTCCTGCGGGTCGGTCTCCGCCGTGCCCTGCGCTCCGTTGCCCGGGGACAGGCGGATCGCAGTGCGATCGGCTCCGACCTCCTGGGCCACGGCGCGCACAACCTCCGCCACGAACGACGCCCGCGCCGCAGGCGTCCCGCCGTACCGGTCCGTGCGCTGATTCGACGCCGGAGCCAGGAACTGGTGCAGGAGATAGCCGTTGGCGCTGTGCAGCTCGATCAGATCCACCCCGGCGTCGACGGCCCGGCGTGCGGCGGCCGCGAACTCGTCGCGGACACCGGCCAGCTCCTCGGTGCTCAGCTCGCGGGGCACGGGGATCTCGTCCTTGCGCCCGTCCTGCAGGTGCAGGGAGGTGCCGGGGGCGATCGCGCTGGGGGCCACGGGCTGCTCGCCGCCGTTGATCTCCGGATGCGAGATGCGGCCACCGTGCATGACCTGCATGGACAGCCGCCCGCCCTCGGCATGCACCGCCTCGGCCACGCGCTTCCACCCGGCGGCGTGGGCGTCGTCGGCGATGCCGGCCTGGCCCGGGTAGGACCGCCCGACGGTTGCGGGGAAGGTGCCCTCCGTGGTGATCAGGCCCGCCGAGGCGCGCTGGGCGTAGTACTCGACGTTCAGGTCCGACGGCGTGCCGTCGGCCTGAGCGCGCAGGCGGGTCAGCGGTGCCATGACCACGCGGTTGGGGATCTCGAGAGTTCCCAGGGTCAGCTGGTCGAACAGATCGGGCATGAGCGGCCTCCTCGGCGGCGGGACGGAACTGTTCGGTTCAAGACAGGACGAGCCCGACATATTCCGTCGCTTCATTCCCCGCCCTTGGACGAGAGGTACTCGTCCAGCACCGCCGAGCCGAGCTCCTCGGGATCCACGGCCACCACGCGGCCGTCGGCCCGGCGGGCCATGGCGTTGAGGAAGCGGCTCAGGCCGGGGTCGTCGCCGAGCTGGAAGAACGTGGTGTGCGCCCCGGTGCGGGTGACGCGGTCCAGCTCGGAGACGGTCGCCTGCAGCGTGGGGGTGGAGGTGGGCCAGTCGAAGTGAGCGTCGCCGCTGGGCAGCAGGTGCGCGGTGGGCTCACCGTCGGTGACGATCAGCAGGATCGGCTGCATCGACGGGTGCCGGCGGAAGAACCTGCCCGCCAGCAGCAGGCCGTGATGCAGATTGGTGCCCTGCTCGTGCACCGGCGGCATGGCGGTCAGCTCGTTCTCGTCCAGGGTGCGGGCCCATCGTCCGAACGAGATCAGTTCGAGGGAATCGCCCCGGAACCGGGTGCTGATCAGGTGATGCAGGGCCAGGGCGGTCTGCTTCATGGGCAGCCACCGGCCCTCGGCTGCCATGGAGAACGACGTGTCCACGAGCAGCGCCACCGCCGCCTGAGTGCGGTCCTCGGTCTCCTGGACCTCGACATCCTCCACACGCAGGCGCATGCCGCGGGACGGATCGCCGCCCTCCCCGACGGTGCGCTGGATCGCGTTGGTGATCGTGCGGGTCACGTCCCAGGACTCCAGGTCCCCGAACTGCCAGGCCCGGGTGGAGCCGGTGAGCTCTCCCGAGGCGCCGGTGCGGCGGGTGTCCCGTGAGCCGGGGCGGCCGGAGAGCTGCTCGGCGGTGTCGCGCAGCAGCGCCCGCCCGAGCTGGCGCACCGCGCGCGGGGAGAGCCGCAGCGCGCCGTCCGATCCGCGGTGCAGCAGCCCGGAGTCGCGCAGGGCCTTCTCCAGCTCGCTGAGCGTACGGGCGTCCACTGCGGCGTCCTGGCCGAGCTGGCGGCCCAGGGCGTCGAGGTCGATGTCATCAAGGGCCGCGCCCTGATGGCTCTGGGAGAGCTGATCGGCCAGGGCATCCAGGTCCGCGATGTCCTGCAGCACCCCGGTGCCGTCGCCGAGTCCCAGGCCCTCCTGGCCCTCGAAGCGCTCGGAGCCGCTCCAATCCTCGCCGGGGCGCAGGGCCTGGAGGTTGGCGTCGAGCTGAGAGAGCTGCTCCATGAGCTGCGGGGAGCCGAAGGCCTGGGCCGACAGCTCCATGAGCTCCTGGCGCTGCTCCGGCGTCATGGAGTTCATCATGCGCGCGGCCGCCGCCGAGCGCTGGGCCAGGGCGTCGATCAGCTCGTCGATGTCCTGCGGATCCTCCGGGAAGTGCTCCCCGTGCTCCTCCATGAACTGCTCGAAGTCCTCAGGGGTGTCCTCCCCGCGAGCGTGCTTGGCCAGCAGCTCGTTGAGATCGGCGAGCATCTGCGAGATCGCCTGGCGGTCCTCCTCCGTGGCGCCCTCCAGGGCCTGCTTCATGCCGGCGAAGCGCTGATCCAGCACCTCGCGGCCGAGCTTGTCCTTGATCTGCTCATAGGTCTGCCGGGCCTGCTGAGAGGCCCAGTCGTAGTCCGCCAGCTCGGACACGGCCGCGGCCGTGGACGACGGCAGTGCACCGAGCTGCATCTCCCGCAGCTGCCGGTCCGTGGGATCCATGCGGGCGTCACGCAGCAGCTGCTCGCGCTCCAGCCGCACGGCCTGCTCGAGCAGGCTCTTCACCTCATCGAGCGTGCCGCCCAGGCTGTGCTTGCCGAGCAGCTCGCGGCGGCGCTGGTTCACCCGCCGGGAGAGGTCGTCGAGGCCGCGCTGGCCGCGACCGCCTCGGCGCAGGAACTCGCGCAGGGCATCCTGCGGCGAGTACCCCTCCATGACATCGCGGCCGATCGCGTCCAGGGCCTCCGTGAGGTCCGGCGGCGGCGCCAGGGGATCGGGTCCCCCGCGATAGCGGCCGTAGCGGCTGTTGCGATACGCAGGCACTGCGCACCTTCTTTCCGTGGTGCAGGGACGATGAGCGCGGACCCGGTCAGCGGCGCCGGGAGCCCTTGCTCAGCCGTAGATGGTGCCGTCGTCGTCGGCGTCCTTGGAGATCTTCTGCGCCAGGAACAGCCACTCGAGGGCCAGCTCGACGGCCGCGGCGCGCTCGCCGGCGGACTCGGCGCCGAAGGCCTGGGCGATCCGGTCGTAGAGGTCCTGGCTCTCCTCCGGCAGCTCGGGCAGCTCCTCCAGCAGCTCGTGGGCGGGGATGTCCGCACCGGTGGTCACGGTGACGGTCCCGTCCAGGGCCTCGATCAGGGGGTCCAGGTCCACTCCGCGCAGCCGTGCCGCCAGGGTCTCGGCGGTGGCCCGGCGCAGCAGGTGGTCCAGGACGGCCTGCTCGCGGCCCTCCTCCCCGGCCTCGAACTCGATCTTGCCGGCCAGCACGTCCACGGCGGCGTCGATGTCCACGAGCCGTGCGACGGCGGCGTCCTCCCGGTACACCGTGGCTCGGCGCAGGGCGGCCGCGGCCGTGGTCTCCGCACCGGCGATCGAGAAGCGGGCCGAGACTCCGGAGCGCTGATCCACGGCCGGCGACTCGCGCAGCAGCCGGGTGTAGCGCGCCAGGATCTCCAGCAGGGCCTCGGGGACCTCGGCGACCAGGTCGGCCTCCTGCGAGATCACGGCCATCTCGTCCGCGAGCTCGATCGGGTAGTGGGTGCGGATCTCCGCGCCGAAGCGGTCCTGCAGCGGCGTGATGATCCGCCCGCGGTTGGTGTAGTCCTCCGGGTTGGCCGAGGCCACGACCAGCACGTCCAGGGGCAGGCGCAGGACGTAGCCGCGGATCTGGACGTCGCGCTCCTCCATGACATTGAGCATGGCGACCTGGATGCGCTCGGCCAGATCGGGAAGCTCGTTGATGGCCACGATGCCGCGGTGGGCGCGGGGGATCAGGCCGTAGTGGATGGTCTCCGGATCGCCCAGGCGGCGGCCCTCGGCCACGCGCACGGGGTCGACGTCGCCGATGAGGTCCGCGACCGACGTGTCCGGGGTGGCCAGCTTCTCCACGTAGCGCTCGTCGCGGTGTCGCCAGACGATGGGCAGGGAGTCGCCCTCGGCGGCGATGCGGGTCCGGGAGGCGTCGGTGATCGGATCCAGCGGGTGCTCGTGCAGCTCCGATCCCTCGATCTCCGGGGACCATTCGTCCAGCAGGCCCACCATGGTGCGCAGCAGACGGGTCTTGCCCTGTCCGCGCTCGCCGAGCAGGACGATGTCGTGCCCGGCGATCAGGGCGCGCTCGACCTGCGGCAGGACCGTGCGGCTCAGGCCGTGCAGACCGGGCCAGGGGTCGCGGTCCTCCGCCAGGGCGTCGAGCAGGTTGGCCCGCAGCTCCTCACGCAGGGTGCGGACAGGGAGATCGGCGGCGCGCAGCTCGCCCAGGGTGCTGATGTCAGGGTGATCGGTCACACCTTCACGCTAGCCCTGCACCGCGACAGCACAAGTGGCCTGGCAGTACCCGGCTGGGTGCTTTCGCGCTGAGCGCACTCGGTGCCTCCGCCCCTCTTCCGCAGTCGGCCGTGGGCGGTACGGTGAGCGCGTGAGCGACAGACAGACCGAGACCGACAGTTCCCAGACCTCCGCCGAGCGCCCCACGCTGATCCTGTTGGTCCGCCACGGACTCACCCCCACCACGGGAAAGGTCCTGCCTGGTCGTGCACCGGGGCTGCACCTGTCCGAGAAGGGCCTGGCGCAGGCCGAGCGGCTGGCCGAGCGCTTCCAGGGCCTGGCCGTGGACGCCCTGTACACCTCGCCGCTGGAGCGCACGCGGGAGACCGCCGAGCCGGTCGAGAAGGCCACCGGGCTCACCGCCGAGGCGCAGTCGGACCTGCTCGAGTGCGATTTCGGCGAGTGGACCGGCGAGAAGCTCAAGCACCTGGCCAAGCTGCCGGAGTGGACCGCCGTGCAGCAGAGCCCCTCGAGCTTCCGCTTCCCGGACGGGGAGAGCTTCACGGAGATGCAGTACCGCATGGTCGAGGGCATCCAGCGCCTCCGCGATCGGCATCCCGGCCAGACCGTCGTGTGCTTCTCTCACGCGGACCCCATCAAGGTGCTGCTCAACCACGCGCTCGGCTCGCACCTGGATCACTTCCAGCGCATCTCCGTGGATCCCTGCTCCGTCTCGGCGATCTCGTATATGCCGGGACGGGCACCTTCGGTTCTGCGCATGAACACGACCGACGGCTTCCTGTCCGACCTGCTCTCGGACTGATCCCCCTCCCATGAGCGCTGACGAGCACGTCCTGCAGCACGGGGAGATCGAGCTCGTGGGCCTGTTCCGCGAGTCCTCCAACTCCGCGCTGCTCGTGGACGTGACCGACGACGACGGCCGCACCGTCCGCGGCGTCTACAAGGCGGAGGAGGGCGAGAAGCCCCTGCGCGACTTCCCGCCGCGCATCTACCGCCGGGAGCGGGCAGCCTACGTGCTGTCCGAGGCCCTGGGTTGGGGGCTGATCCCCACCACGGTGCTGCGCGAGGAGGGGCCGTTCGGCCCCGGGTCGATCCAGCGCTTCGTGGACCACGATCCGCAGGAGCACTACTTCACGCTCTACGACGCCCATCCCGAGACGCACGACGATCTGCGGCGGATGGCGGTCTTCGACGTCATCGCCAACAACACCGATCGCAAGGGCGGCCACGTCCTGCACGGCGCCGACGGCCGCATCTGGGGGATCGATCAGGGGCTGTGCTTCTCGGCCCCGGACAAGCTGCGCACCGTGATCTGGGAGTTCGCCGGCGAGCCCGTGCCGGAGGGGCTGCTCGAGGACCTGGCTCCACTGGCCGAGCAGCTGCCCGACGAGCTCGAGGAGCTGCTCTTCCCGGTCGAGCAGATGGCCCTGCAGCTGCGGGTGCAGATGCTGCTGGCAGACCCGGTGCTGCCGCACGATGAGACCGGTGGATATCGGATCCCCTGGCCGCCGCTGTAAGGCCCGTCGTCCCGGGCGCTGAGCTGGCATGCTGGGGGGCAGGAATGCTTGCCCGCCCCAGCACAGGAGACCCCAATGACCTTCCGCCTCATCGCCTTCGACATCGACGGCACCCTGCTGGGCAGCGACCGCCAGCTCCAGCCCGGCACCCGCCTGGGGCTGGAGGCCATCCGGGAGGCGGGCGCTCAGATCATGCTGGCCTCCGGCCGCCCGATCCCCGGTCTGAAGCAGCTGGCCGAGAAGCTGGAGATCGGCGAGGATCTGATCCTGGCCGGCATGAATGGGTCGATCATCGTGGACCAGGCCTCCGGGGAGGTCATCGCCCGCCGGGAGATCGACGCCCAGACCGCGCAGGAGATCATCGACCACGTGCTCTCGCGAGGCCTGATCGTGATGATCCCGCTGGGGGAGGAGCTCTTCGCCTCGGAGCCCGAGCACCCGCAGGTCCGCCATGAGGCCGAGGGCAACGCGCTGAGCATCCGTCCGCTGCCGCAGGTCGCCGATCTGCCGGAGCCGGCCACCAAGCTGCTGTTCACCGGGGAGCGCCCCGAGCTGCTCGAGCTGCAGAAGGAGCTGGACCGGGATTTCGCCGATCGCGCCGAGTGCACGTTCTCCTCGCCGATCTACTTCGAGGCCACCGCCCGCGGCGTGGACAAGTCCTCGGCGATCACCGACTACTGCGCGGCCAAGGGCATCCCGCTGGAGGCCGTCATGGCCTTCGGCGACAACGGCAACGACATCACCATGCTCTCCGCGGCGGGTCTGGGCGTGGCCATGGGCAACGGCATCCCGGAGGCCAAGGAGGCCGCCGATGTCGTCACCGCCACGAACGACGACGAGGGCATCGCCCGCATCCTGGAGCAGTACTTCCCGTTCTCGCTGTCCGAGGTCGATGCCGCCGACGAGCGCCGCGAGGATCGCACCGAGACGCCGGAGCCGACGGCCCGCGACTGAGCCTGTTCCAGCGCTGCATCAAACCCCTGGAACTGCCAGCATCCTGTCAGTTCCAGGGGTTTTCTGCTGCTCTGCTGGCAGCGTGGCAGACTGAAGACATGACCGCGCCGACAGCCCCCGTGCAGCGCGCGCTGGAGACGATCGGCGCGCACGTCACCACCATGCGCAAGATCAATCGGCTCACCGCCAAGCGCGCGGCCGCCCGCGCAGGAGTCAGCCTCACGACGCTGCGCAACTTCGAGCGCGGCGAGAACGTGGAGCTGACCAGCGCCCTCGAGATCCTGTCCGCGGTGGGGCTGCTCGATCAGGTCGTGGCGGGAGCGGATCCCTTGCAGTCGGCGCACGGCCGGGCCAGGCTCGCCGCATTCCTGGACGGGCAACACAAGCGTTGACGCCACGGGACTAGGGCATGTCTCCTTTATCGGCGTAGCCATGTCAGGATCGCGCTGATCACGACCGCCGCCCGATAGGTGATCGCGAGCTTGTCGTAGCGCGTTGCTAATCCTCGCCACTG
>NZ_SCNB01000014.1:0-66193 GCF_005502825.1 Kocuria sp. 2SI
GCGCCGGCCCTGGTGCGGCATCAGTCCATGCCCAGGGAGAAGGCCTCCTCGAGGTCGTGGCTGCTGTAGGTGCGGAAGGCGATCTGGGTGACCGTCTCCTGGATGCCCCGGACCTTGGAGAGCCGATCGGCGATGACGTCCGAGAGCTCCTCGTGGCCACGCACGCGCACCAGGGCGATGAGGTCCCACTCGCCGGTGACCGAGTAGACCTCGGAGACGCCGCGCAGATCCGAGACCTCCTGGGCGATCTCCGGGATCCGCTGCGGATCGGTGCTGATCATGACGATGGCGGTGAACATGCTGCCTCCTGGCGAACGTGGGGCTCGGGCCCGCAAAGGACCCGGAAGACTCGTGGTCTCCACTGTATCCGCGGGCCCATGCCGGCTCGTGGGTGGAGCGCTTCAGCGGCGCACGCGCACCACGACGGACGCGATCAGGCGCCAGCCCAGCAGGAAGACCAGCAGCACCGAGGCCGTCACGAGCAGGAACGACACCGGGGCGCCGTCGCCCGCGGCCACGCGCAGCAGGGCGCCGACCACGACCGTCAGAGCCCAGATGATCAGCCCGGAGACCAGCTCGCGGCCAGGGCGGCGAAGGAAGGCCACGGCCAGCCAGCCGACGCCGAGCCCCACCAGGAACGGCCATGCCGCATCGAAGAACAGCCAGGCGCTGCCGTCGTGCGAGGACTTGCCGATCGCTCCGAAGAGGCAGACGAGGAACGCATCGAGGACGACCCAGAGGATCACGAAGGGCTGGATGCGCTTGGCCGGCTCGCGACTGACTTCGACTTCAGGTACAGGTACAGTCATTTTCTCTCTACTCTCACGTTCATGTTGACTCTCCGTGGTCGCTCGTCGGATCTTTTGAACGACCCGATCAGGGTGCTTCCATCATCCCCCATCGGCTCGTCCTCGGCATGAGCGACCCCGTGACCCGAGACCGGTTCGGCGGCTAAGGTCGTCCTCATGGAAACCGCATTCAAGGCAGAACTCGTCCACACCGTCGGAGAGCTCCCGCAGGTCGCTCAGTCCGCTCCGGACTTCGAGCTCGTGAGCTCCGAGCTGGCTCCGGTCCGCACCGCGGACTTCAGCGGGCGTCGGCTCGTGCTCAACATCTTTCCGAGCGTCGACACCGGGACCTGCGCTGCCTCGGTCCGCCGCTTCAACGAGCTCGCCGTGGGCTTCGAGGGCACCGATGTCCTGTGCGTGTCCAAGGACCTCCCGTTCGCCCAGGCCCGCTTCTGCGGAGCGGAGGGCATCGAGAACGTCTCCGTGGCCTCGGCCTTCCGCTCGAGCTTCGGCGAGGACTACGGCGTGACCATGGTCGACGGCCCCCTGGCCGGTCTGCTGGCGCGCAGCATCGTGGTGCTCGATGCCGAGTCCAACGTCATCTACACCCAGCTCGTCCCGGAGATCGCTGATGAGCCGGACTACGACGCCGTGATCAACCTGCTGTCCTGATCACAGCCGCCCCGCACGATGAGGGGCCGGCAGCCGCAGTCGCGGCTGCCGGCCCCTCTGTCATTCCGACCTGCTCGGCTTCAGCGCACTTCCCGGCGCGTCGAGCCTCCGATGCGCCCGCCATCCGGATCGGTGAGGGCGTCGACGACCGCGACGATCAGCGCGATCACGACGATGCCTCCGATGATCAGGTAGGCGGCGTCTGCGGCGCGGTCCGCGCCCTGGGGCAGCAGGAAGAAGTAGATGCCGGTGACGCCCGCCGAGCCCACGGCCGTGCCGATGCGCTGACCGGTCTGCATGATGGCCGAGGCGGTGCCGCCCTCGGCCACGGGGACCTCGCGCAGCGTGAGCGTCTGGTTGGGGCTGGTGACCATGCCTGCGCCGAAGCCGATGGGCGCCATGACCGCGCCGAGCAGCCACAGGGGCACATCTCCCGCGACGATGTGCGGAGTGGTCAGCAGGGTGCCGATGATGCCCGTGAGGACCACGACCAGGCCGATCACGACCGTCCAGCGTCCGATCCGGGTGACCAGCCGCCCGCCGAGCTGCGCCGCCAGTGCCGTGAGCACCGCGCCGGGCAGACCCAGGAGGCTGGCGACCAGGGCGGATTGGCCCAGGCCCTGCTGGACCAGCTGAGCCTGGATCACCCAGATGGTGGTGCCGCCGGTGAAGTAGATCCCGATCATCAGGGTCCCCAGCGAGTAGCTGCGGATGCGGAACAGGCGCAAATCGACCATGGGGGCCTTGCCGCGGGCCTGATAGCGCCGCTCCCACACGACCCACGCAGCAGTGAGGATCAGTCCGACGGGCAGCAGCGCCCAGGCCGCTGTGTACTGCTCGGCCAGCATGAACGGCAGCATGACGGTCAGCACGGCCGCCGCCAGCATGACGGCGCCGATCGGGTCCAGGTCGGGCGAGCGGCGCTGGGTCGTGGTGCGGCTGGGCCCCAGGTTCAGCCAGCGGGTGGACAGCGCCAGGATGATCAGGCCCAGCGGCACGTTGATGCCGATCGTGGAGCGCCAGCCGAGGCCCGGGGGCAGGACGCCGATGAGCAGGCCGCCCATGACGGGGCCGATCGCCACGGCCACGCCCACGATCCCGCCGAAGTAGCCGAAGGCCCGGGCTCGTTCGCTGCCCCGGTAGTGCTGCTGGATCAGCCCGGAGACCTGGGGATTGATCAGGCCAGAGCCGATCCCCATGAACACGCGCGAGAGGTTGAGCATCAGCGGGGTCGGAGACAGGGCTGCCGCGAGCGAGGCGATGGTGAACAGGGCCATGCCCGCCACGAACAGCCGCTCCCGGCCGAACAGGTCCCCGGCTCGTCCGGCGGCGACCAGCACGACTCCGAACGGCAGGGCGTATCCGGAGAGCACCCACTGCAGGTCGCTCGAGCTGGCTCCCAGATCGCGCTGGATGGACGGCAGCGCCACGTTGATGATGCTGACGGCCACCAGCGCCATGAACAGCGAGGCCAGCAGCACGGCCAGGATGCGGCCGCGGCGGGGATCGGGCACGAACTCGGAGTCGTCGTCCGGGGCGCGCGGCGGGGGCGCCGAGCCCTCCGCGTACACGTCTCCGGTGAAGGGGTGAGGGTCGTGCGATCCGGGGCGGGCGTCGGAGGCGGGCATCCTCGGGATCCTACTCCGAGCCTCCGACTCCCGCGGGGCCGTCGCGCTCAGGCGTCCCTGCCGGGGCGAGAGCGATCGGCCTTGATCCGGCCGCGGTGCTTCTTGGCCTGGAGGCGCCGGCGCTGCGAGCCGCGTGTGGGTTTGGTGGGTCGGCGCGGCACGGGCGGGGCCATGGCCTGGCGCAGCAGCTCGGCCATCCGCTCGCGGGCGGCCTTGCGGTTGCGGAACTGCGAGCGGTGCTCAGCTGCGTCGACGATCAGCTCCGTGCCCGCCAGGCGCGGCTCGAGCGCGCAGAGCGCTCGGTGGCGCTGGTCGTCGGTCAGCGCCGAGCACGCCGCTAGGTCCAGGCGCAGCTGCACCCGGGAGTCGGTCGTGTTCACTGACTGGCCTCCCGGCCCGGAGGAGCGCACGAACTCCTCGTGCAGCTCTGCGGCGGGGATGACGAGACCCCGCGGGAGACCGGGGCCCGTGCGGATCCTCAGATCCTCCATGGGGCCACCGTCCTCTCGCGGGGTCTCGTCATGCCGCGGGCGGTGCGGCGTCGGGGCCGTCTCCGTGCCTCGGGCGACCGATCAGTTCTCGAAACGATAGAGGAAGGCGGCCATGGCGTCGCGGTGGGTCTGATCCAGCGGGCGGAAGGTGCCGTCGTTCCAGCCGGTCGTGATGCCCTGGGCGCTCATCCAGTGGATCTCCTTGTAGAAGGCCGAGCCGGGGCGCACGTCCTTGAACGAGGAGGTCTTCGGTGCGGTGTAGGCCGGCGATCCCGACATGCGGTAGAGCAGCGCTGCGGTGGCGTTGCGGTCGATGTCGTTCAGCGGGCGGAAGGTGCCGTCGGACCAGCCGGTGAGCAGGCCCTTCGAGCGTGCCCAGGTGATCTCCTTGTAGAAGGCCGAGGACGGGGACACATCCTTATAGGGGGAGACCTTGGGCGGGGTGTAGGCGGGCGAGCCGGCCATGCGGTAGGCCACGGCGGCCATCGCGTTGCGGTCGATGTTCTGGGTCGGGCGGAAGGTGCCGTCCGACCAGCCGTTGAGGTACTTCTTGTTCTTGGCCCAGGTGATCTCGGTGGCGAACTGGTTGCTGGCCGGGACATCGCGGAACGGGCCGGAGGCCTGCGGCTTGGTCGCGGTCTTGGCGGGCGCGACGGCGCGGACGGCATCGGCGGGGGAGACCTGCAGGCGGCCCAGCGGACCGGTCGAGGTCGACTTGAGCGTCCGCTCGATCTGGGCCGGGGTCAAGTCCGGGTTGGCCTCGAGCATCATGGCCACGGTGCCGGAGACGAACGGGGTGGCCATCGAGGTGCCGTTCTTGTAGCCGTAGCTCGCTCGTGTGGGTCCGGTGGTGCCGGCGTCGATGGTCGAGAGGATCGAGTACCGGGTGCCGTGCCCACCGGGAGCCAGGACGTCGACGTTGGGACCGGTGTTCGAGTAGGAGGCCACTTGGCCGTTCTCATCAGCTGCGCCCACGGCGATCACGTTGCTGCAGTTGGCGGGCGGGTACATGTTCGCGTTGTCCGCGGAGTTCCCGGCCGCCACGACGACCGGCACGTTGGACCCGACTGCGTAGTCGATCGCCGACTGCATGGTGCGCCCGCACTGTCCGTACAGGGCCAGCGACATGTTGATGACGTCGGACGGGTTGCGGTTCACGGCCCCGCCGATGGTCTGTCCTGCGGCGTAGCGGATGCCGTCCGCGATATCGGACTCGTAGCCGTAGGTGCAGCTGCCGAGCACGCGCACCGGCTGGATGCTCGCGTCGCGGGCCACGCCGGCTATGCCGATGCCGTTGTTCGTGGACGCGGCGGCGATGCCGGCCACGTGGCTGCCGTGCCACGTCGCCTGGCACCTCGAGCTCTTGTTGTCACCGGGGTCGCTGGGATCTGCGTCGCGCCCGTTGCCGTCGACCGGGAAGTCGGCCGGGTAGGGCGAGACGAAGTCGTAGCCGGACACGCGCTTGGCGTCGAGGTCCGGGTGGCGGATCACGCCGGTGTCCAGCACGGCGATCGTGACGCCGCGGCCGGTCGCCATGCTCCACGCGTCCGGGACGCTGCGGTCCTCGAGCGTGAACTGCGCGCTGTACAGCGGGTCGTTCGTCGCCGCGGCGCGGGCGAGGCGATCGGGCTCCGCGTAGGCGACCCGCGGGTCCTCTTCGAGCTGGTCGATGAGATCGGACTGCTCGTGGAGCTCGAGCTCCTCCGGGAACTCCAGGACGTCGGCGGAGTCGGCGGTCTGCTTGACTCGCTGAGGCTCGGTCTCGGCAGAGGCCGCCGCGCCCTTCGGGGCCTGGTCCTCGGCGGGCAGGATGTCGGCCTCCTGTGCGGCCTCGGCGACGATCTGCTCCTTCTGAGCCTCCGAGGTCGCCGGGTCCTCGAAGCGCACGATCACGCGAGGAGTCTCCTGGGGCACCTGCTCGTCCGCGGCGCCGTCCTGGGCCGGGCCGGTCTCGTCGAGTCCGGAGCGGTCGAGTGGCCCGGGCAGCGCGGAGTCGATCCCCTGGGAGTCCGCCTTGGCGGGGTCCTCCGCGGCCTGGGCCGGCAGCATCGACAGGGCGGGCGTCACTGCGAAGGCGACGGCCAGAGCGAGGACCATGGGGCGACGGCGCTTGGGGGATGCGGTCACGGGGTCTGCGGACAGGGGCCTCGGAGGCAGGGGTGAAGGCACGGCTGGGTCCTCTTCGGGGGGAGCGGGGGGGGCGGGGATCGACGGAAGACGCAGCCGTCGTCGTCCCCCGAAGAGGGTACGCGAACATTCGAGCAATTCATTGAACTTCATCAGGTTTTATTCAGTGGCGGCGGGTCCGGGCGCGTGGCGCAGGGCGGGTGTACGATGGCTCGCTGGTGCCGAGTGCACCCGCACCCAAGCGTCATGGCTTCTGGCACAATCCAGCGGCCCCTCCAGCGAAGGAACACAGACCATGAAGAACGACATCCACCCGGACTACCACCCGGTGCTCTTCCGCGACCTCGCCTCCGGCAAGGTCATCCTGACCCGCTCGACTGCCACGTCGCAGAAGACCGAGACCTGGGAGGACGGCAACGAGTACCCCCTCATCGAGGTGGAGATCTCGTCCGAGTCGCACCCGTTCTACACGGGCAAGCAGCGCATCATGGACTCCGCCGGCCGCGTCGAGCGCTTCAACGCCCGCTTCAAGTCGTTCGGCAAGTCCAGCCGCTGAAGCCGCTGAGCCGGTCCTGCGACCGGCTCGCGCAGCGCCGTCCGCGCTGCCCTCGCAGAAGGACCGCACCACGGGGTGCGGTCCTTCTCGCATGTGCGGGCCGCCTCACACGCCTCCACCGGCCCCGGCAGGCTACTGTCGTCCACGATGAGGACCCCCCGCTTCAGCCTCCCGTCCCTGCTCGTCGTCTCGGCCCTGGTGCTCTCCGCCTGCGCCCAGGACCCCGAGGACCCTCAGGAGCCCGAGACCCCGCCTGCCCCGGCGGCCTCGGATCCCTGGCCGACCGCTCCGCCGCCGGAGGACCCGCAGCGGTGGATCGCCGATCAGCGCGCGGAGTCCGCGCAGCCGTCGTCGACGGACGCCTCCGCCTCCGACGACGGCGCAGACGCCGACACCCTGGAGGTGAGCGTGGGCGAGCCCACGGGCACCTCCTACCGCGACGACGCCGCGGGCATCTCCTTCGAGGCCACCGACCTGGCCGATGAGCGCCTCAGCGCCGAGAATCCGGACCTGGTCCGGCTGCTGGGCTCGCTGGACCGGCCGACCCTGCGCTTCGGCGGCAACGCGACCGACCGTCGGTTCTTCTTCACGGCCTACGACGAGCCCGTGCCCGAGGACTGGCCCCTGGAGGACGGCGAGGAGATCACCCGCGTGACCCCCGAGGACCTGGAGCGCGTGGCCGGTCTGGCCGAGGAGATCGACGCCCAGGTCATCGTCTCGGCGAATCTGGGGCACACGGATCCGGTGCGCGCCGGCGAGCTGGCGGAGCACTTCCAGGAGGCCTTCGGCGATCGCCTGGCGGGGATGATGATCGGCAACGAGCCCAACGGCTTCCCCGACATCCCGGAGAACCCGGTGCCGATCCGCGACGAGGACTGGGGGACCGACGAGTACGTGGACGAGGCCGGCGACGCCGTGGCGCAGATGCGCGAGGCCGCGCCGGGCGTCACGATCGCGGCCCCCGGGGCCTACGACCGCACATGGTGGGAGGCGGCGACCGAGACGGAGCTGACCGACCCGGCAGACGAGTCCGCCCTGGCCATGCACCAGTACCCGCTGCCCGAGTGCGGCGATCCGGACCGGGCCGCGCACCAGGCCGAGCAGGAGCCCACGATCGAGAACGTGGTCTCCGCCGACACCCGGGCCCGGGTGGACGATCTGGTCGGCCAGGCGGCGCAGACCGCCGAGGCGTCCGGGATGCCGCTGTGGATCACCGAGACGTCGGCGTCGTCGTGCGCGGGCACGAACGAGCTCACGGAGACCCTGGCCGCCGGCGTCTACAGCGCCGACTACCTCCTGCGCGCCCAGCAGCTGGGGGCGCAGAAGGTGGCTTTCCACTCGTCCCTGGCGCCGTGCCGCGGCGGGGCGCCGATGTCGCTGCTGTGCTCGTCGGGGACCCTGGCGAGTCCGGGTGAGGCCTTCGTGCCGCGCACCAACGGCCTGGCCCTCGCCCTGGCGGGCTCGCTGCCCGACGGCGAGTTCCTGGACGTCCGGCTGCGCCCGGCTTCCGGCGGCGCGGTCGACGGCGCGAGCGGATCGTCCACGACGGCCTACGCGATCGAGCACGACGACGGCTCGCTGTCCCTGGTGGTCATGGACTTCCGCGATCCGCGGGGCGAGGCTCGCCCGATGGAGCTGACGGTCCCCGGGTCGCGGGATGAGGCCCGGGTCTCGACCCTGACGGGTCAGCGGTGGAGCCAGCACTACCCGGAGGCGGCGCTGTTCGACGACGCCCGCCCCGACGGCTCCTCGAGCGAGGACCCCTCGCGCCCGGCCACGCAGGACGACGACGGCACGGCCCTGGACGTCGACTCGGCCGTCGAGCCCGTGGCCGACGGGCAGCCCTCGGTCGACGGGTTCGGGCTGCCGCTGCTGCCGCAGGACGACGCGCCGGCCCAGGTGAGCACCGTCGATGCCGGCAGCGAGATCGCGTTCGAGGTCCCCGCCGGATCTGCCAGCGTGGTGCGCATCCCGGCCGTATGATGTGCCGACGACGAGCCCACCCCCGAACGACCCACACAGCGCTCCTCGACCCGCTGCCCTCGCAGCCATGCCGTCCCGGCAGGGTCCCGGTCCAGCTGCCACCCCGGAGGCCCCCGCATGAGCAATGACATCCAGGACGACCTGTTCGACGGCAGGCGCCGCGATGACTCGGATCGCCCACGGCGCAAGCGGCGCGGGCGCAAGATCCTGCTCGGCTTCCTGATCGCCTTCCTGGTGCTCGTGGTGGGTGTCATCGCCGTCATTGCGCTCTACATCAACGGCCTCTCGCGCTCCTATGACGAGAATGTGACCTCCGTGCCGTCGTCGGAGGCCTTCCCGGAGGAGGCGGACCGGCCGGAGGACTCGGAGGGCACCACGATCCTGCTGCTCGGCTCGGACAAGCGGCCCGAGGGCGGCGGCGAGCTCGGCCGCGAGGGCGCGCGCGCCGACTCGATCATGCTCCTGCACATCCCCGCCGACGGGGGCGAGATCTATGTCATGTCGGTCATGCGCGACACCTGGGTGGACATCCCCGGGGTGGGCGAGGCCAAGATCAACGCCGCCTTCCAGAACGGCGGCATGCCGCTGATGGTCGAGACCCTCGAGGGCCACTTCGGCACGCGCATCGACGAGGTCATGTCGGTGGACTTCGAGGGCTTCGAGGGCCTGGTCGATGCCCTGGGCGGGGTGACTGTGGACGTCCCGGAGTCGTTCACCACCGAGAACGGCGACGTCTACGAGGGCGGTCCCACCACGATGGACGGCGAGACCGCCCTGACGTTCGTTCGTGAGCGCCACTCCTTCGCGGACGGCGACTACACACGCGTGGCCAACCAGCGCGCGTTCATCCAGGCGCTGCTCGATCGGTTCCTGGAGCCCGAGGTCCTGGCCAATCCCGGAAAGATCTCCGACATCGTGAGTACGATCTCCCCGTACCTCACGGTCTCCGATGGACTGGACTCCGGCTACATCCGCGGTCTGGTGCCCAAGATGGTCGGCGTCTCGCGCTCGGACATCCACATGTTCACGGTCCCGACGAACGGCATCGGAACCTCCGACGACGGTCAGTCGGTCGTGCTCCCGGACGAGGAGGCCATGAAGGAGATCGGCGACGCGATCGACGACGGCACCCTGGACGAGCACTACCAGCAGCTGTCGGCCGATGACGGGAGCGGCCTGTGAGACCAGCGCGTGCGAACGCGCTGCTGCTGGCCCACTCGTACTGGCCGGAGCACTCGCCGCCGCAGCGCCGATGGCAGTCGCTGATCCCGCATCTGCGCGATCGCGGCTGGCAGATCACCGTCGTGGCGCCGGTGGCCCACTACGGCCCCGGCCCCGACTACGACCGCAGCACCCGGGGACGACTGGGCCGCGGCAGGCCCGGAACGCTGGGAGAGACCATCGTGCGGGTCCCGTTCCTGACATCCCGCGACTCCCGCCTGCCCAAGCTCGTGGATCAGCTGGTCTCCGCGGCCGGCAGCGCGGTGCGCGCCACGGCGGCGCGCGGGCACAGCGTGGTGATCGTGACCGCGCCGTCGCTGCCGCTGCTGGCCAGCGGCTGGATCGCCGCTCGGCTGCGCGGCAAGGCGCTCGTGGTGGAGATGCGCGACGCCTGGCCCAACCTGGCCGTGGACGCCGGCGTGGCGCAGGGCCGGGTGCAATCGATCGTCAACCGGGCCGTGGAGTTCGTGCAGGACCGAGCGGATCTCGTCGTCACGGTCACCGAGGGCTTCGCCGAGACCCTGCGCCACCGCGGCGTGGGGCCGGTGCGCACGGTGCGCAACGGCGTGCGGCTGGACAGTACGCCGCTGCTGGATCCGCCCCCTCTGGAGCGCGATCGTCTGGAGGTGCTGTACCTGGGCAACCACGGGGAGAGCCAGCGCCTGGAGCGGCTGGTCGAGGCCGCCGCGCTGGTGGGGCCGGGCATGCGCCTGACCCTGGTGGGGCAGGGCTCGCAGAAGGCCATGCTGGTGCGCCACGCCGCCTCCCTGGGGGCGCCGGTGCGGTTCCTGGACCCGGTCTTCCGCGATCAGGTCTTCGAGCACTACCGGCAGGCGGATTCGCTGGTGATCTCGCTGCGCGACGACTGGAAGTCCTTCGACGCCACCATCCCCTCCAAGACCTACGAGGTCATGGCCGTGGGCCGCCATCTCACCGCCGTGGTGCGCGGGGAGGCCGCGTGGGTGCTGCGCCAGGCCGGGGCCGGCGACGTGGTGGGCTCCACCGCCCGCGAGATCGCCGATCTGTGGCAGGGCCTGATCGCGGACCGCTCCCGGCTGCGGTGCAACCTCGACGGGCGCGCCTGGGTGGCCGAGCACGCCGACTACGCCGATCTGGCCGAGCGCTACGACGCCCTGCTGCGCGAGCTCCTGGAGGACGGCCGTCCGCGGAGCAGCCGATGACGGGCCGCTCGGACGCGCCGCGCACGGATCCGCGCCTGCGCCATCTCAGCCTGGTCGTGCGGACCGCCTGGGAGCACCTGGGCGGAGACCCCGCGGTCTTCGCCCTGCAGGTCTCCCGACGACTGCCCGCCGGCCTCACCGCTCGGGCCGGGCGGGCGCTGTGCCGCATCCCGCTGCCGTCGGCCGCCGCCCTGGGCCTGAGCCTGGTGGGGGAGCAGGAAGCGCTCGGCGAGGCCTTCGACCGCGCTCTGCTGGACGAGAGCTGCGCCCCGGCCGCCCTGCGGCGGCTGGCGGAGGTCGCCATCGCCGCGGACCGGCCCGACGACGCCTTCCGGCTCACAGCAGCGATCCCTCGGCGGGGCGGGCCGAGCGGCGGCGCCCTGCCGACCGGGTCGGCGGTCCGCGGCCTTGCCGGGACGCTGGCCCGCCGCGACACCCAGCTCGGCGCCCTGGGCGCGGCCCTGGTGCCGCTGCAGCGCGCCTGGCTGCGCGGGGAGGCCACACGCGGGGAGCGAGCCCAGCTGCTGCGCCTGGCCGACGAGCGGGCCCAGCTGCACGGGCGCTCACCGTCGCTGCCGCCGCTGCGGGAGCCCTACCAGCCGCAGCCGCGGACCGTGGTCCACGTCCTGACCAACTCCCTGCCGCACACCGCCAGCGGCTACGCCGTGCGCTCGCACGCGCTGCTCAGCGCCCAGGCGGCCGCGGGCTGGCAGGTCCATGCCCAGACCCGTCCGGGCTATCCGGCGCAGGTGGGGCGGCTGAGCGCGAAGGACCTGGAGGTGATCGACGGCGTGAGCTATCACCGCATCTCCCCGGCCCGCCTTCCCCGCACGGCCTCCGGCCGTCTCCAGCTGCAGGCCGAGGCGCTGCTCGAGCTGTGCCTGCGGGTCCGCCCCGCAGTGCTGCACACGACCACGCACTTCGTGAACGCCCTGGTGGTCCGCGAGGTCGCCGCAGTGCTGGGCATCCCGTGGGTCTACGAGGTCCGCGGGCAGCTCGCGGACACCTGGGCCTCGCGCCGCCCGCCGGTCGCCGGGGTCTCCGAGCGCTACACGTGCTTCCAGGCGCGCGAGGCCGAGGTCATGGAGGCGGCGGACGACGTGGCCACGCTCGGTGCGGCGATGGCGCGGCGCGTCGAAGACGTCACCGACGGGCGCGTGCCGGCCGAGTCCGTGCGCCTGAGCCCCAACGCGGTCGGACCGCAGCACGCCGCCGAGCTCGAGCCGGTCGAGCAGGCCCGCGCGGACGTGGATGCCGCGTCCCTGGGGATCCGGCCCGGGCAGTTCCTGATGGGCACCGTGTCCTCGATCGTCGACTACGAGGGCCTGGACGACCTGGTGCGGGCCATGGTCCTGCTGCCCGAGCCGATCACGGCGGTGATCGTCGGAGACGGCGCCGCCCGTCCGGCGCTCGAAGCGCTGGCCCGCGACCTGGGGGTGGCCGACCGCGTGGTCTTCCCGGGCCGCGTGGACCGCGACGGCGCGCGCAGCTGGCAGCGCGCCCTGGACGTGTTCGTCGTGCCCCGCCTGGACCGGGAGGTCACGCGCTCGGTCACCCCGCTCAAGCTCGCCGAGGCCTCGGCGCGCGGTGTGCCGGTGATCGCCTCGCGGCTTCCGGCGCTCGAGGAGCTCGTGGTGGACGGCGTCACGGGACTGCTCGTACCGCCCGAGGATCCGGCGGCCTTGGCCGACGCGGTGCGGCGCTTGTGGGGCGAAGCGGGGACGGGGCCTAGACTCGGGCGGGCCGCTCGCGCGGCGGTGCTGCGCGAGCGCACCTGGGACGCGGTGGCCGCCCGCACGCTCGATCGCTACGACGAGCTGACGGCGCACCAGCCCACGGCACAGCAGCGGACGACACGGACGACGGAGGCGAGATGAGCGACAACACGGATCCCCGCTCCGCGGATTCCGGATCGACCGCCTCCGTCGCCGCACCCGGTCCGCGTCGGATGCACTACGACTCCACGCAGCTGATGGCCGTGGGCGCCCGCCCGCCGCTGGGGGAGTACCTCCGGCGTCTGTGGGACGCGCGGCACTTCGTGCTCTACGACGCCCGCGTGCGGCTGTCGGTCAGCCAGGAGCACACGATCCTGGGCAAGGTCTGGCTGATCCTCAACCCCATGCTCCTGGGCTTCACGTTCTTCCTGATCTTCGGTCTCCTGTTGGGCACCGATCGCGGGATCGAGAACTTCCTGGGCTATCTGATCATCGGCCTGATGATGTTCCTCTACACCGCTCGGTCGTTCACCGCTGGTGCCAGGAGCGTCTCGAGCGGCAAGAACCTGATCCGCGGCTTCTCCTTCCCGCGTGCTGCCCTGCCGTTGGGCGTGGTGATCCGCGAGGCCATGAGCCAGCTGTACGTGCTGGTGGCGATGTTCCTGTTCCTGATCATCGCTCCTCCTGCCGAGCCGATCACGCCGCTATGGCTGCTGATCGTGCCCATCTTCGTGCTGCAGACGATCTTCAACTGGGGCGCCGGGATGCTCCTGGCTCCGCTGGTGCACCGGATCCCGGACGTGGCGAACCTGATCCAGCTGGGCACGCGCCTGTGGCTCTATGCCTCCGGGCTGTTCTACGACCCGTCCCGATTCACAGACAACCCCACGATCCTGATGCTGTTCCACCTCAACCCGCTGTACCAGGTGCTGCAGATGGCCCGCGGGGCGATCCTCTACGCCCAGGCACCGCCGCTGTCGTCGTGGCTGATCCTCACGGCGTGGGCCGTGGGCGCCCTGGTGATCGGGATGCTGGTCTTCTGGTGGAACGAGGAGAGCTATGCCGACGAGAAGCGATGACTCCCTGTTCGAGGACCCCTCGATCGATCCCCAGTGGCGCGAGGCCCGCCGTCGGCAGATCGCCCAGGAGTGGGTGGCCCAGGACGGCTCGGGGCTGACCGGCACGAGCCTCAAGCCCGTGCGGGACCCCGCCGTGGTGATCGACGACGTCACCATGGTCTACCGCGTCACGAGCACCGGCGGTGCCGATGAGCAGAAGCTCCCCGCGGTATCGCGCGTGCTGCGCCGCGCGCTGGGCCGTCCGCCCCAGGTGGAGAACCAGGCGCTGACGAATGTGAACCTGCTCGTGGAGCAGGGGGAGTTCGTGGGCTTTGTGGGCCGCAACGGCTCCGGCAAGTCCACTCTGATGAACATCGTGGCCGGGCAGATGAACCCCACCTCCGGACGCGTGTGGGCCATCGACCGTCCGTCGAAGCTCGGCGTGAGCGTGTCCCTGGTGCCTGCACTGTCGGGGGAGCGCAACATCCGCCTCGGCTGCCTGGCCCAGGGGATGACCCCGCAGCAGGTGGACGACGTCATGGACGAGCTCGTGGATGTCGCAGCGCTCGGCAAGGCCCTGCACTGGCCCATGAAGGCCTACTCGTCGGGCATGGCCGCACGGCTGCGCTTCGCGGTGGCCACGGCCACCAACCCGGAGGTCCTGATCCTGGACGAGGCCCTGGGCACCGGCGACGCCCAGTTCCAGGCCCGTGGCAAGGCGCGCATGGACGAGATCCGCGACAACGCCGGCTGCGTCCTGTTCGTCTCCCACTCCATGTCCGAGATCCGCTCCATGTGCACCCGTCTGGTGTGGATCGACGCCGGACAGGTCGTGGCCGACGGCCCCGTGGAGGACGTCGTGGAGCGCTACGAGCACTACATGCAGCTGCTGGCCGACGGCAATCTGCTCAGCGCCCAGGACTACCGGGACCGGACCCTGGCCGAGCGCGTTCCGCTGGAGCTCGTGAACAGCGCCTGAGCCCGACCGAGCCGCCTCCGACCGCCTGATCCCGCACTGGTGCCCCCGCGCCGCGTGACCGAGAGGACCACCCACCGTGTCTGCTAGGAAGCCCCCCAAGCCCGCGATCCCCTCGCCGGGCGAGCTGCGCACCCTCCTGTGGCACCTGCGCCATGGCGGGGTCGACCAGGCCCGCAAGCACCTGCGTCGCCGCGGGCTGCCGGGCGGGTCGTCGGAGGCCGTGGCCGGGGAGGGCCGTCGGGTGTCCTTCGCCCCGACCGAGTGGCCGCAGCAGTGGCGGCGGCCCTTCGCCGACGTCACCGTGGCCACCATCCTGGACGACTTCTCCTCGCGCGCCTTCGGCTACGAGTGGGACCAGGTGGAGCTGACCCGCCACGGGTGGCGGGAGCAGCTCGAGCAGCGCCGCCCGCAGCTGCTGTTCGTGGAGTCCGCCTGGCACGGCAACCAGGACCAGTGGCAGTACCAGCTCACCGGCGCCTCCGGGGTGAAGGAGCCGTTCCGAGAGCTCTTGGCCGAGTTCCGGCGCGCCGGGATCCCCACGGTCTTCTGGAACAAGGAGGACCCGCCCCACTACGACGACTTCCTGGAGTGCGCCGGACTCTTCGACATCGTCCTGACCTCGGACTCGAACCGCGTGGAGCACTACCGGCGCGATCTCGGCCACGACCGCGTGGGGGTGCTGGCCTTCGCGGCGCAGCCGGCCGTGCACTCGCCGGTGCGCGGACGAAGCGGCTTCGACTCGCGGGAGGTCGCCTTCGGCGGCATGTACTTCGCGCACAAGTTCCCGGAGCGGCGCAAGCAGATGGACCTGCTGCTGGGCGGGGCGCTGGACGTCTCGCCCAAGATGAAGAAGGGCCTGGAGATCTTCTCCCGGTACCTGGGCGACGACGAGCGCTACCAGTTCCCCGCGCCCCTGGACGAGCGCGTGGTGGGCTCGCTGGACTACGCCCGGATGCTGACGGCCTACCAGGCCTACAAGGTCTTCCTCAACGTGAACTCCGTGGTCGACTCGCCGTCCATGTGCGCCCGTCGGGTCTTCGAGATCCTCTCGCGCGGCACGGCGGTCGTCTCGACTCCGTCGGCGGCCGTGGGGGAGTACTTCCCCCAGGAGGAGCTGCCCGTGGTCGCCACCCGCGAGCAGGCCGCCGACGTCATCCGGGCGCTCGTGCGCTCCAAGCAGCTGCGCGATCGGACCGTGCGCAAGGCGCAGCGGCGGGTGTGGGCCGAGCACACCTACACGCACCGGGCGGCCTCGGTGCTCGACCTGGCCCTGCCGCAGGACGACGGCTCCTGGCAGCCGTCGAACCCGTCCGTCTCGGTGCTGCTGTCCACCAACCGTCCCGACCGCCTGGGGCAGGCCATGGACTCGGTGGCCGCCCAGAGAGGCGTGGACCCGCAGCTGGTCCTGGTGTGCCACGGCTTCGACCCCGGCACCGCACGGGCCACGGAGCTTGCGGCCCAGCGGGGGATCGACGATCTGGTGATCGTCCCGGCGCCGCAGGAATGGTCGCTGGGCGTCTGCCTCAACGCCGGCGTGCAGGCCTCGTCCGGGGCTGTGATCGCCAAGATGGACGACGACGACTGGTACGCCCCGGACTACCTGGCGGATCAGCTGGCCATGCTCCGGGTGACCCAGGCCGACGTGGTGGGCAAGCAGGCCAGCTACCTCTACGTCCAGTCCTACGACGCCACGCTGCTGCGCTTCGCGGAGCGGGAGCACCGCTGGACGGATTTCGTGCTCGGACCCACGCTCATGGCCGCGCGCGAGGTCTTCGAGGCCCACCCCTTCCGCGACCGCACCACCGGCGAGGACACCGGCTTCCTCCAGGACGTGGTCGACGGCGGCGGCCGGGTGTACGCCACGGACCGCTTCGGCTTCCGCCAGTTCCGCGGAGGGCACGGGCACACCTGGAACGTGACCGATCAGCACGTCATATCCACTGGCGAGGTCATGTTCTTCGGCTCGGACACCGCACACCTGTGCGTATGATGTCCAGCGCCTGGAATACCCTCGAACGGCCCACAGATAGCCGTCATTGCCTGCACATGCACCTACACTGCGGCCCGCCCCCTCAGCGCGGCGCGGAGATCAAGGACACGAGAGCACATGAGTGAGACCACACAGACCGTCGTCTTCGTGGGGCTGGGCTACATCGGCCTGCCCACTGCCGTGACGCTGGCCAACAGCGGCGTGCGGGTCAAGGGCGTGGACGTGAACGAGTCGGTCGTGGAGCGCGTCTCCCGCGGCGAGGTCACCATCGTGGAGCCGGGCCTGGAGGAGGAGCTCAAGCGGGCCGTGGACTCGGGTCAGTTCACCGCGTCCACCGAGATGCAGCACGGCGACGCCTTCGTGATCGCCGTCCCCACGCCGTTCAAGGGCGACCACGTGGGCGACACCTCCTACATCGAGGCGGCCGCGCGCAATATCGCTCCGCTGCTCGAGGGCGACGAGCTCGTAATCCTGGAGTCCACCTCCCCGCCGCAGACCACGCAGCTGCTGGGCCGCGTGCTCACCGAGGCCCGCCCCGAGCTCACGACGGATCCGGAGGAGGCCGAGAAGGGCGGCAAGAAGCTCATCCACCTGGCCTACTGCCCCGAGCGCATCCTGCCGGGCAAGGCCATGGAGGAGCTCGTCACGAACGACCGCATCATCGGCGGCATGACCCCGGAGGCCGCCAAGCGCGGCAAGGCCGTGTACGCGACCTTCTGCCAGGGCGAGCTGCTGGAGACCGACGACGTCACCGCCGAGATGGCCAAGCTCACCGAGAACTCGTTCCGCGACGTCAACATCGCCTTCGCCAACGAGCTGTCCCTGATCTCGGACAACCTGGGCATCGACGTGTGGGAGCTCATCGAGCTGGCCAACCACCACCCGCGCGTGAACATCCTCCAGCCCGGCCCCGGCGTGGGTGGGCACTGCATTGCGGTGGATCCGTGGTTCATCGTGTCTTCGGATCGGGAGAACTCGAATCTGATCCGCACGGCGCGTGAGGTCAATGATGGGAAGCCGCGGTGGGTGATCGGCAAGGTGCGTGAGGCGCTGGCTGGTCGCCAGAGGCCTGTGGTGGCGGCGCTGGGGTTGGCGTTCAAGGCGAATATCGATGATCTGCGGGAGTCGCCGGCGTTGAACATCGCCAAGGACCTGGCTGAGTCGATGCCTGAGGTCTCGGTGTTGGCGGTGGAGCCGAATGTGTCGGAGCTGCCGAAGGCGCTGGCTGGGCTGTCGAACGTGGAGCTGGCGGAGACTGCGGAGGCGATCGAGCGTGCTGATGTGGTGCTGGTGCTGGTGGATCACGATGAGTTCAAGGGTGTTCCTGCTGCGGCTCTGAAGGGCAAGGCTGTGGTGGACACCAAGGGCCTCTGGCGCTGAGCCGAGGACTGCGCACGGTCGGCGGCCGGGTCCTCGCTGAGGGCCCAGTCACCGGGGATCTCCCGCTTGACGACAGGACATCAGCTTGCACGACGACGAATGCCGGCCGATCGGTCAGGCGAAGGGCCTGCTCGAGGCGGAGCTGCGCCGCAATCCCGGGCATGCGCTGAAGCGGATCGAGGAGCAGCAGCGGCGCATCCGTGAGCTCGAAGCCCAGGCTGCGCGGGTCAGGACTCAGCTGAGGACGTCGAATGCTGCCAAGACAGCCCTCGGCCGACGGCTAGAGGAGGTATCGGCTGAGCTCGAGCTCCGGACTGCGGATGCAGCTCCGCCCAAGTCGGCGGAGGAATCATCGCCTGATGCAGCAGATCCGTCGGAGACGGCTGATGAGTCTCCGGAGCTCGCCGGTGACGCGTCCGCGTCCGCGAGTGCCGACACAGATGCCGCGCAGCGTGGAGGGCCGGAGGATGATGCGGCCTACAGCTCCGAGTCCGTGGAGGAAGTCGAGCTGAGTCGGGAGCAGCTGGAGAGCCGTCTGGCGGACGAGCCCACATCGGGGCACTTGGCCGCTTGTGTCGCCAGACTCTGGCACCGGCACGGCTGCGTGACGCGCTGTGTGGAGCTGCTGGAGACCCATCGAGATCTCATCGCCGGCATGACTGTCAATCAGCGGAAGCTGGCGGAACGGATCCAGGGGACGCAGAAGCTGGAGCGCGACCTCTCACGGATCGTCCCGTGCCGAACGGCCGGTGCCGCCTATCTCCCGGAGCAGGGCCGGGTCATGTACTGCGCGTACTCCACGCCGGCCTTCCATTCGAACGGGTACAGCGTGCGGACCCAGGGCGTCGTGTCCGGCATGAAGGAAGCCGGTTCCGATGTTTTCGTCATCGGTCGCAGCGGCTACCCCTGGGACATTCGTTCGCTCGAGAACGTGCCGCCACGTCGTCGTCGGCATGTGTCCACCATCGACGGTGTCGACTACGTCCATCTGCCGGAAGGCGATGCCGCCACGATGCGTGCCGACGACTACGTTCAGGTCGCGGCGGACAGCTTCGTCAGGGAGGCGCGTCTGCGCAGGCCGTCGCTGATCCACGCAGCTTCGAATTTCTTGAACGCCCTTCCGGCTCTCATCGCGGCACGTCGTCTCGGTCTTCCGTTCGTCTACGAGGTGCGGGGCCTGTGGGAGGTCACCGAGGCCTCCAAGGTGCCCGACTGGTCTGAGACAGAGCGCTATGCGTGGCAGGCGAGGATGGAGGCCTTCGTCGCATCGCAGGCCGATGCCGTCCTGGCGATCACACAGGAGACCAAAGATGAGCTCGTCCACCGCGGTGTACCGGCGGAGCGGATCGAGCTGCTGCCGAACGGGGTCGATGCCCAGTCCTTCCTCCCGCTTCCTCGAGATGAGACCTACGCCAAGTGCCACGGGCTGCGCACGGATGTTCCGGTCATCGGCTTCGCCGGCTCTTTCGTGGAGTACGAAGGTCTCGAGGTGCTCCTGCAGGCGGCCAACATCCTTCGGGGGAGGAAGGTATCGTTCCAGATCGCTCTGGCCGGCGGTGGGGGAGTGTATCCCCAGCTCAAGGAGTACAAGGAGGGTCGCAAGCTCGGAAGCCGCGTCAGGTTCGTGGGTCGCCGCCCCGCGGGGGAGATTCCGAACTTCCTCTCGTGCGTGGATATCGTGGCCTGTCCTCGGCAGGCGCTGCCTGTCACGGAGATGGTCTCTCCCCTGAAGCCGCTGGAAGCGTTCGCAGCGTCCAAGCCGGTCGTTCTGTCCGATGTCTCTCCGCACCGCACGCTGGTGGGCGAGCACCAGGAGCGGGGGCTGCTGTTCCAGCCGGGCAGCCCCAAGGCGCTGGCGGACGCGCTGCAGAGTCTCATCGAAGACGTCGAGCTGCGTACAGCCAAGGGTCGTGCTGGACGGCTGTGGGTGGTGGACGAGCGGCAATGGCCCGATCTAAGCCGCAAGATCCGCGACGTCCACCGTTCGGCCACGCGTCGTCACGCTCTGGAGGCCCACCTCGGCAAGCAGGTGCGCGATCTGCGCATCGGCCTGATCGCCGATGAGTTCACCGCCAAGACCCTGCAGCGGGCAGCCCAGATCGTGGCGCTCGATCGCGAGCGGTTCGAGGATCAGCTGCGCGACGAGCAGCTGGATCTGGTGTTCATCGAGTCGGCGTGGAGCGGCAATGACGGGCAGTGGCACCGAGGGGTCGGCTACTACTCCGACGAGGAGGACGCCTCACTGACTCGGCTGCTGGCGTGCTGCCGCGAGGCAGGAGTGCCCACCGTGTTCTGGAACAAGGAGGACCCGGTTCACATCGGCCGCTTCAGACGCACCGGTGCACGGGTCGATCATGCCTTCACGACCGATGCCGACATGATCGGGAAGTACCTCACTGAGGCGCACGAGATGACCGACGGCGCAGCGATCACTGCTGCCTCGCTGCCCTTCTACGCTGATCCTGCGGTGCATAACCCGCTGCCCAGTGGCAGACCCTACGAGGACTCGATCGCGTATGCGGGAACCTTCTACGGAGAGCGATACGCGCAGCGCTCTCGGCAGCTCGAGCAGATGCTGGTCGCCGCCAAGGAAGCCGCTGGCGGAGAGCTGGCCATCTACGATCGGCAGCTGGCTGTGCCGGATTCGCCGTACCGCTTCCCTCCCGAGTTCGCCGACGATGTCCGAGGCTCACTGCCGTACGACGAAGTCCTGGACAGCTACAAGTCCCATATCGCCAATCTCAATGTGAACTCGGTGGCCGAATCTCCGACCATGTTCTCCCGCCGGGTCGTGGAGATCGCCGCCAGCGGCGGCCTCGTCATGTCAGCGTGGTCGCGCGGGGTCACCGAGACCTTCGACGGACGCATACCGAACACGAACAACGACCTGTACTGGCGCGCATACCTGGGAGCCTGGGTCCACGATCCGGACGAGCACCTGCGCGAAGCCTGGCTGCAGCTGCGCACCGTCCTGCGCAGTCACACGGTCGAGACAGCTCTGATCCTGATGGCCCGCACTGCGGGGGTGGCAGTCGGGGGTCTCCGCCTTCCCACATGGGGATGCGACCTGGATGCTGGCAATGCGGAGCACGTGCTGACCCAGTCTGTGCCGCCGGCGGCGGTGCGCCTCACGGCCGATGATCCGACGCTGCACCGTCGTTGCACGACCATGGGCATCACCGTGATCGGCCCGGAGGACTCCGTACCTTCCGAGGTCGAGTGGTGGGCGCAGGTGCCGTTCACACACACACGCACCTGGGCCGAGGACATGCTCTGGGCGACTCGATGGGGCAGCTGGGACGCGCTCGTCTCACGTGCCCGCAGCGGCGGTCCCCGTGATGGAAGAATCCTGGCGATGCCAGGGCCGGTGCCGGAGGACGGCAGCGGAAGCATGGTGCGGGTCGGCTCGGGGGCCGGTGCTGCGTCGGGGACGCCTTCTGGAGCGGCCGAGGCGCTCACCCTGACCATGCCCGGTCGGGCCTCCTCGCCGGACACCTCAACGAGTCCGAAGCCGGGCAGAAGCGCTGCCGTCGAGCGCCTGGGCACGGTCCTGATCGCGGGTCATGACCTCAAGTTCGCCCGCTCATGGATCGCTCATCTGGAGTCCTCGGGCACAGAGGTGCTCCTCGATGAATGGGCGAACCACGCCGAGCACGATGAGCAGCTCTCCCTCGAGCTGCTGAGCCGAGCGGACACGGTGTTCTGCGAATGGGGCCTCGGGAACGCGGTCTGGTACTCCCGCCGTGTCCGCCCCGGCCAGCATCTGGTCGTGCGGGTCCACGCACAGGAGCTGCGCCGGCCGTACTTGAGTCGGATTCGTCATCAGTCGGTGGACGAGTACATCTTCGTGGGCGAGCTGATGCGCGATGCGGCCGTGCGCAGCCACGGTGTCCCGCGCGCGAAGACCCGGGTGATCCCCAACATCGTGCGAACCTTGGCATTGGACCAGCCCAAGACGGCGGAGGCCGAGTTCACCATCGGAATGGTAGGCATCGTGCCCCAGCTCAAGCGTCTGGACCGCGCGGTGACGGTCATCGAAGCGCTCTCGGATCACGACACCCGATGGACCCTGCGGGTGAAGGGCAAGCGGCCGCAGGACTACGAGTGGATGCGGCGCCGTGAAGAGGAGATGGCGTGGTACGGGGAGTGCTACCGCCGCATCGAGGAGCTGAACGAGAGATCCGGTCGTGAGGCGGTGGTGTTCGATCCTCACGGTGATGACATGCCCGAGTGGTTCCAGGGCGTCGGGTACGCCCTGTCAGTGAGCGACCTGGAATCGTTCCACCTCACGCTTCCGGACGGCGCGGCGTCCGGTGCTGTGCCGGTGTCATTGGCCTGGCCCGGTTCAGATCTGATCTATCCCCGAGAGTGGCTGAGCTCGAGCCTCGACGCCATGTCGAGCCGGATCGTCTCTCTCCAGGAGGACCCGATGCAGCGGGAAGAGCTGTTGCACCGAGCAGCTGAATTCGTACGCCGAAGCATGAGCGAATCCATCATCCACAGCCGTCTGGATGCGGCAGTGAAGGGAGAACCCGATGTCCGATGAGTCTCAGCCCGGGCCGACGTCCGAGGTGCCGGGAGAACGCATTCAGGGAATTCTGACGGACAAGTCACGACAGATCTCCGTGCTCGCCGGAGAGCTCTCGGCGAGCTACGAGAAGGAGATCAGGTTCCTCACCGGAATGATGCGACGCGATCGGCAGCTCGCGCGGTACCAGGCGCGTGCGGCCGAGGATGCAGAGACCATCCAGGAGCTGAAGGAGCTGCGAGGCCGGCATCTCAAGAAGATCTGGTGGCTGGAGAGCGAGCTGAACAGGCAGAAGGCCAGCGCCCGAGAGGCACAGCAGCTGCGTGAGAGATTGACCGCGTTGCAGCGCTCGCCCTTCGGGCGCCTCCAGCGCCGCTACTGGAAGCTCCGGTCGAGGAAGGGCTGAGACATGGCACAGCTGAATTTCGAACAGGCCCTCCGCCGACAGCAGAGGCTGACGACAAGGGTGAGCGAGCTCCAGGAGCTGAAGACCCGATCCGCTCACGATGCCGCCTACTACGGATCCGTGGCGTTCGGTCGCGCTGTCTCCTCGGATCCGGCCTCAGCGATCTGGGAGCCGGCCAGGACCCCTGAGGAGTACCAGGCGCTTAGACGGGCCATGTCCAGGGACACCGACGTGGCCTCGATGCTCGACAGGAGTCGGACGCTGCCGGAATCGACCGGAAGCCGCCTGCTGCAGCCCCATCGGACCAAGGTCGCGCTGCTGTGCGACGCCTTGCTGTTCGATGCGCTCGACGGCACTGCGGACATCCGCTACCTCGATCAGGAGGGCTGGCGGGACACCCTCGACTGGGCAGAGGTCCTGCTCGTCGCCTCGACCTGGCGAGGTCGCTTCGACGACTGGCATGGCGCCACGGGTGGGGGCAATCCCCTCAGGATGTCGGTGATCCCGTACTGCCGGGAGCACGGCATCCCTGTGATCTTCTATTCCAAGGAGGACCCGCCGAACTACGATCGGTTCCTGGCACTGGCCCGGGAGGCGGACTACATCGTCACCTCCGATGACCTGAAGATCCCCGACTACCACCGCGACTGCCCTGATGCCCTGGGCATCATCTCGACCACCTTCGGCGTCAGCCCCTGGCTGCATCATCCGGTCGGTTCACGGCGCATCAGGGACCAGCGGGTGCTCTTCGCGGGCTCGTGGCTCGCGCACAAGTACCCCAAGCGGCGGATCAGCGCCCGGAGGCTTTTCGACGGGGTCCTGGAGGCCGATCGCGACCTCCTGATCCTCGACCGGAACAGCGCGCTGGGTGATCCGCGATATCACTATCCGCAGGAGTACCTGGGGCAGCTCGCCATGGGTGTCGATCACGACGACCTGATGCGCTTGCAGCGCACGGTGGATGTTCATCTGAACCTGAACTCCGTCAGCTACAGCCCCACGATGTTCGCCAACCGGGTCGTCGAGCTGCTGGCCATGGGCGGTCTCGTGCTGTCCAACTACTCCATGGCGGTGAACGACCTCTTCCCCGAGGTGCAGCTGATCGATCAGGCTGCTGAGGTCGCGGCCACCCTGGATGCGGTCTCGTCGACGGAGCGCTATCGGACCCAGATGTCCGGTGTCCAGCGTGCCTGGAGCAGCCACACGGCCCATGCGCGCATGGCGGACATCCTCCGTTCCGCCGGCTTCGACACGCACCCGGCCGCTGCACGCGTCGCGGTCGTGGCGGATCAGGTCACACCGGAGATCCATCGCATGGCGCGGCTGCAGTCGACGGAGGTCGCCGTGCTGTCATCGGCCGAGCTGCGGGATCGGCGCGAGCACTTCGACGTCGTCGTTCCGTTCGACTCGGAGTACAGGTACGGGCGGGATCATGTGGCGGGGCTCGTCAACGGCTTCGCGTACACGGCCTCGGACGCCGTGACGCGCTTGGCGCATGAGGCCGCCGGCGAGATCGTCCACGACGACGAGCACGAGTTCGTCACTCGGGACCGCCTGGACCCGGGGCGAAGCGCCCTGTGGCTGGATTCTGAGGCCGGCCGCAGGTACCTGCAGACGGGCGGGCTCGGAGGGGATGTCTACGCGATCGACCCCTTCGGCGTGGACATCTCGGCCCGGGAGTCCGTCCATCTGTCGGAGCCCACCGACCCCGGCCTGGAGCCGATCGGCCCGCGGACGGAAGCGCTCGCCGCAGCGGCGCCGGGTGATCCGGTGCTGACGGTCGTCGTCCCGGTCTACAACAACGGCCGGTTCCTGGAGCACAAGTGCTTCCGGTCCCTGCAGCGCTCCTCGATCTTCGACCAGATGGAGATCCTGCTGATCGACGACGGGTCGACCGACGGCGAGACGCCGCAGATCGTCGAGGACCTCGTGGCCCGGTACCCCGAACGCGTGCGCGGATACGCCAATCCGCGAGGTGGCTCCGGCAGCGCATCCCGTCCTCGGAACCAGGGCCTGGCGATGGCGCGTGCGCCCTTCATCACGTACCTGGACCCGGACAACGAGGCTGTGGAACACGGATATGCAGAGCTGCTGGACCTCGTGCGGAGAACGGGAGCAGACTTCGCGATCGGCAACATGCTGAAGCTGGCCGCTCGACGCTGGAAGGTGGACAACACGGCTCACCTTCGCAAGCACCTGCCGGTCTCCCGGGAAGGGGGCTTGACCTCGCCTCCGGATGCTCTGACGCGTATCGGCTTCCAGCCGATGTCCATCCAGGCCCTGGTCGCTCAGACGGGCTGGCTGCGAAGCATCGGCATGCATCAGCCGGTGGGCGCCCTCGGACAGGACTCGTACGCGTTCCAGCAGATGCTGCACGGAGCTCGGCGCCTCGCCGTGACGGACACGATCATCCACGTCTACTACGGCGCGGTCTCCAACTCCATGGTGAACACCGTGGGCCCGGGCTTCTTCGCGAAGTACGTCCCCATGGAGGAGGCTCGGGTGGCATGGCTGCACGAGACGGGGCTGTACGACGACTACTGCGCCGTGAGGGCGAAGCGATTCCTCGCCGGCTGGATTCTGGGGAAGCTCAACAGGGATGTCGCCCCCGAGCACCTCGACGAGTGCAGACAACTCGTCAGACAGCTGGCTTCCTTCTACGCGATCGAGCTGGAGGAGACGACTGACGAGCAGGGCAAGCCCATCCTGGCGATCCGCGAGGAGACGGCCGCGGACCCGACGGCCGATCCGCGGGAACGCGTCCCGGCTGCGGGCGAGGTCGCCCCGGCGTCCGAGGAGGGCGCGCTGTGAGCGCCGTCGCAGCACCGCAGAGGAGGCATCCATGGTGAACCTCGAGGCCGCGCAGCGCCAGGCCCTCGGTGCCAATTTCGTGGCCCGGCCCGACGATCCTGCTCAGGTCGCCGATCTGCTGGCAGGGCGGCTCACGTTGCCGCCGCATGCGCCGTGGACCCTTCCTGGCGATCCGACGTGGTCGGAGGACCCGTTCAGCGACAACAACTGGCAGTTCCAATATCACATGCTGCGCTGGCTGGATCCCCTGCGTCGCGCGGGACAGGCCGGTGACGCCGACGCTGCAGCCGCCTGGGAGCACTACGCGCGCTCCTGGGTCGAGGCGAACCCGCCGGGGGACAGCAGGTCGTGCTGGGCCTGGATGGACATGACCGACGGCATCCGGGCCCTCGAGCTCTGTCATGGCCTCTGCGTGGTGGGCGAGCAGGATTGGCTGATCCGGTCCCTCGAGCAGCACCGCGACTGGCTCAGCGACCCCGCGCACATCAAGCACGGCAATCACGGCCTGCATCAGACGGTCGGGCTCTTCGTGGTCGCCGCCGTCCTGGAGGACTCCTCCGTCATGGACTCGGCCGTGGCGAGCCTGGGGGAGAGACTGCGAGGGGCATGGGATGAGCAGGGAGTCAACGAAGAGGGCTCGCTGGCCTACCACCGGATGAACTATCACTGGTGGCAGGACACCATGGTCAGGCTCGACCTCGAGGGTGTGGATCGACCGGCGGGCGCAGAGCGCCTGGAACTGGCTCCCATGGAGATGGCCCATGCCACGTCTCCGCTCGGGAAGCTGGCTCGTATCGGGGACACTAATGCAGCTTCGATCAGTGATGTGGATCATCCATCGGCCCAGTACGTCACATCGAACGGAGCCGAGGGGACTCCTCCCAAGTCGACGACAGCCGTCTTTGACGGCGGATACGCCTATGTGCGCAGCGGCTGGGGAGAGAGTCGACCGTTCACCGAGGAGACCTTCCTGACCGCGGTCTTCGGACCTCAGAACAAGCTGCATGGCCACCGCGACGGCGGGAGCATCACCTACTGCTCCAAGGGCACGCAGTGGCTCCAGGATCAAGGCCGTTTCTACTACGGCAAGGAGCCCATGCAGCGCTACATGGCCTCCCGGGAATCGCACTCGCTGATCGTCCTGCCCGGTCGCACCGCCCGCACAGCAGCTGACGTCGAGCTGACCCGCCACCGGGATGACGAGCACTGCACTGATCTGCTGCTGGCGGACCCCAGCTATGACGGCGTGCAGATCACGCGTCGCATCATCTACCTCAAGCACTGGGACCTCACCCTGATCCTGGATCGGGTGCAGGCCGCGGAAGAGATCAGTGCGGAGCAGCGCTGGCACTGCGGTCGCGGCGTCGATGCCACGGCGCTGAGTCTCGGCTTCTCGCTCTCGGACGGCGACCAGACCTGCCATGTCGCGGCCCTGACGGGCAATGCCCGGCGCGACGTGCGTCGAGGCCAGAAGGATCCCCTCCTCGGGTGGACCTCGACGGGATGGCGCAAGAGCGCGCCGGTTGATGTGGCCACTGTCTACGACCAGGGCACCGACATGGTCTTCGGAGCGCTGCTCGGGAGGTGGACTCCGGCGGCCGTGGATCTGCTCACCGCGCGGCTCGCAGGGGAGAACGATGTCACGGCCCCGGTGGACCGGCTGATCCCGTCGGCTCTGCTCGCTTCTCCATGGGATGCCGCGCTGACATCCCCTGCCCGCGTGACGACCGTCCAGCTCGAGGTGAGCGCTGAGACCATCGGTCCGGATCTGATCCGCGTGACCGGATCAGGCGCTGCTCGGTACTTCGCCTTCGATCTGTTCGACGAAGGCCGGCCGGTTGTGAGGACCTCTTGGCGCACCAGGGCTGACCACACGTTCGACGTAGCGGGACTGACCAGCCCTCGGATCCAGGTTCGCAGCAGGACCACATCGGCCGATGTGCAGCGAGCCTCCATCGGGCATGAGGCGTGGCGCCGACCTCGAGCTGAGCACGGGCTGGCTCTTCCGGAGGCTGCTCCGGTCCGCACCCTGGTTCTGCTGGAGACCATGTTCTGCGACAACGAGAAGGACCCGGCGGTGCTGGCGGAGTACTTCTCCCGGTTCTCCCTGTGCCTGAGGTCGCTGATGGCCCTGCAGGTCCCGAGGTGGACGGAGGTGGTCGTCACCATCTACATGTCGGCGGACAAGTCCGAATATGTGCGCGCAGTGCATGACATCCTGGCGGATCTTCGGGAGGCACGAGGGCTCCGTCTGCGCATTCGGGTCGTCGAGTATGACCACCCTGCTGAGGGATACCCGGAGAACAGCAGGATCGATTGGCTCAAGAGCCCCAACAAGCACGCTCCCTACCGGGATGACCTGTTCCGTCGGGCGCATGAGAGCCTGGAACTGGCGACCTTCGACCAGATGATCCGCATGGCCATCGATGACGACGATCTGATGCTCCCCACGCACATCGAGACGATGGTGGACCTGGCCCACAGAGTCCTGGCGGATGCGCCGGGCACGGATGTGGTCGTGATGGGACCCCTGCGTACCTACGTCGCCTACATCGGCGATGACGGGGTGCAGCTCGAAGACGTCGAGATGCGCAGGAGCCTGACGGGCAACAAGTCGTTCGTCATCCGGAACCCGTCCATGGACGCGATCGACGGCCTGTCCCCTTGGTCGGTTCCCGAGCTCATGACCGCTGTCCAGCGCTCAGCGGCGCAGGCTCGGGGGCAGCAGTTGCGCCCGGTGCACGGCAACCGGCCGGGTTTCGTCTACATGCGATGGGGACAGAACCTGTCGTCGCACCGGAAGGATTTTCACATCACGACGACGACCAGCACGCACCGCCTCGCTGCGCCGGCGGACCTCCTGTCGTTCGGGGACCAGCCGGACCAGCGAGAGCTGAGCTTCGACATCGTTCCTCTGGACCTCCGGGCGACGGCGCGCCGCCGCGGAGGCACCGTCACGGTCACCAGCAATTTCGACAAGCTGCGGGCCGGCAGCGGTCATGTCTGCTTCCAGGTCTTCCACGGCGGTCAGCGCATCGCGTCCACCCCGTATTCACGGCGCGCAGACGCCCGATTCGACGACGTGCCTGCAGGCTCGGTCATCCGGGGATTCGTCCGGGTGGACGGCGAGATCGTCGGCAGGTGCCGGACGGAGGCCGTGTGAGCGACGCATCAGCCCAGCACTCGCCGCCCTGGCGCCAGGAGTCCAGCTTCGGCCGCAATGCCGTTCATCGGTGGGCAGATCTCTCCGAGTTCCACGGAGCTGCGCAGCGAGAGGACGGGTTCCACGTCATCGCCGATACGCACGGGGGACCGCTCGAGCTCCTGGCTCTGGGACGGCCCTTCGAGCAGCACGGCGCTCCGGTGATGGTCGTGTTCTCGGGCGCGATCACGAACAGGCAGAAGAGGACCCCGCCCTTCGCCTCGGGCCGGAATCTGGCCCCGGGCCTCGGAGTCCCCCTGATCGCGATCTCCGATCCGACGCTCTCGTTGGACAGGACGATGAACATCGGCTGGTACGCGGGGACAGCCATGCATGACGTGCAATCGGCCGTGGATGACCTGCTCCGGCCCTTGGCAACGAGGCTGGCCGGGGACCTGTGGCTGGTCGGCGGCTCCTCAGGCGGCTTCGCAGCGCTCGACATGGCGCATCGCCTCGGCAGGCACTGCTCGGCGTTCGTGTGGAATCCCCAGACGAGCATCACCGAGTATCTCCCGAACTATGCCAAGAAATTCGCGAAGATCGCCTTTCCGCGGCTTGGGGGGCAGCTCCAGGCCCCGGATTGGAAGCAGCGTCTGCGACAGGAGGCACGCAGCTGGGGCAGACGCGTGGAGCTGATCTCCGATGTCGTGCCGGCACAGGCTCCCCATCGGATGCTCTACCTGCAGGGTGTCGACGACTGGCACATGCAGTCGCACTGCGCCCCTTACCTCAAAGAGCACGGCTATGCACGTCGCGCTCCCGGAATCTGGACCCGAGGCGAAGATCGATGCATCTGGATCGCGGAGACGGGGGAGGGCCACACGCCGCCCGCCCCTGCCGCCATCCACGACATCCTGTCTCGCCTGCTGTCGGAGGAGGATTCCACGACACTGCAGCGAACGCTGGACCTGGATGCCAGACCACTGTTCGGGGAGAGGACTCTGCTCGAGCGACCGGAGGCCCTGCAGGAGGTCAAGGGCATGATCGCTCAGCTGGTCTCCTGGCGCCTCCGAGGCTCAGCCGTGGAAGGCTCCGCCCGCGAGCTGCAGCCAGGGTATGGGCGGATGCGGTGGGAAGCCGTCATGCTGGACGAGGGCGGCAGACCGCTCAAACGCTCGCCGCAGCTGTCACTGCCGGGCAGATGGGAGCTTCCAGAGCTCGAGTCGGCGCGTCGGCTCAGAATCACCCTGGTCGACGGATTCGGAGATGTACTGGTTCGCCGATACCTCCAGATCGGCGGGTGAGGAGAGGCCATGAAGAGCGTCTACGCCCATATCACCTCGGTCCATGCGGAGACCGGGAACCTCGGCGACCTGATGGGGTTCCATATCGCCGACAGGATTCTGGGGGAGGGCTCCTATCGCAAGCTGGGGATCCGGTCGAAGGACTTGCTGCCGGACGGGACGGTCGCGATCGTGGGTTCACTCATTGCGGCCGTGACCCATGCGCCGTGCCGGGTCATCGGCGGCGGGCTGATCAACGGCAATCGCCGCGACTACGGCCCGGAGTTCTCGGCCGAAGGCGTGCGGGGCTTTCTCACCCAGTCCATCCTCGGTCGTGATGCCGGCCAGGTGCCGAGGGTGATCGGCGACCCGGGGCTCCTGCTCTCGGATATCGAGCCGATGCCGCCGGTGAGATCGAAGCAGCCGCTGGGCTTCATCATCCACGCGGTCGATCGACCGGAGTTCGTGTCGCGCTACCCGGAGCACGACCCCCACATCATCGACAACTACGCCTCCCGGGGGCAGTTCGTGCGGCAGCTCTCGCAGTACGAGATGGTCGCCTCCACGAGTCTCCACGGGTGCATCTTCGCGCACGCGTACGGCATCCCGGTGGCCCCGTTCGTGCTCACGGACAAGGTGTTCGGCGGCGATTTCAAATTCAGGGACCACTATTCGTCGTTCGGCATCGATATCCGGCGCAGCGTTCTGGAAGGCGACGACGACGACGAGATCCTGGACTGCATCCGGGACGCACCTCAGCCCGCGCAGGAGCAGGTCAGGTCGTTGAAGGCACGGCAGTGGGATTCCCTGCGAGCCGCACTGCTGTGATGCAGGGGGTGCTTGTCAGCCGTGGCGTCCGATGCGCTCCCGCCCCTTGCCGAACGTCGTGAAGACGCTGAGCATCAGATGGTTCGGAGCGCTGCGGCGAAGTGCTCGTAGAAGGAGTCCACGTAGTGGAACGGCGACAGCCCCCAGCGGTGCTGGCTGTTCGCCGTGAGAAGGTCCGCCGGGTATTCGATGACCGCGCTGTCGAGCGATCCCTCGAAATGGTCGAACATCGCCGCAAGGATCTCGTTGTTCCGGTTGACGTCGAACCGGTCGCTGAGCGCGGCGCCTGTCTCGTCCTGAAGGGCCCAGTACGCCTTGTTCAAGATGACTCGCTTGCCCTCCAGGGCCGAAGCCATGCGATCCGCCGCCACACGCCATCGATCCATGAATCCCGGGTCGGTCGGTCGATGCAGCACGCCTCCTCGTGGCGTCAGGCCCGCCTTCTTCGCCTCCACGCTCATGGCGATGACTCCGCCGTTAACCTCGACCACGGAGAACCGCTCGTCGATGAGGTCGATGATGACGACCTCGTCATCGAGGGCCCTCATCGCAGCGGGTAGGACCTTCTGGATGTCCCGCTGGACCATGGAGCGCTGGAAGCTGCTGCTGAGGGCGGCGAGGTCGAGCCCGTCAGGAAGAGCCGCCACACGCGGCCCGAACGCCGAGAGGATGGGTGATCGGGCGAAGTAGGCATGCAGAGCGGGAAGGCCGTCGAGCTGGAAAGCGTCGCGCGTCACGCAGCTGCCGTAGATCAAGGCACGACGCTGCTGCGTCGCGTCGTCGTCCTGGTTCATGGTCCATGTCCTTCGGTGGGTGGGGGCGCCACGTCGGTCCGCTGTGAGCGCCGCCCCTGAGCGTCAGGCCTGGACTCGACGCCGCGGTTGATGGTCCGGGGCTCATGCATCGACCGAGGACGCATGTGGCGCGTCCCGGGCATCGGCAGAGGCTGTCCCCTATTCTGGAGACATTCTGTGCCCATTCCACCAGAGAATCGAGAGCTACGTGCGACGACTCATCCCTTCCGTGTCCGCTCTGGGCATCACCCTGCTGGCCCTGACCGCCTGCGGCGGCGGCGGTGAGGATCCGGCAGGCGGGTCATCCTCGGCAGCGGAATCTGCCCCCGAGCAGTCGGAGTCGAGCAGCCAGCCCGTCGATACCGGGCAGTCGTTCGACTCCGTGGACGAGCTCAAGAATGCCGTTACGGATGCCGGCCTGACGTGCGACGGCGGCGAAGCCATCGAGGGCGACGGCTACAAGGAGTCGATGAGCTGCGGGGACAACGTGTGGCTCGTCGTCTTCGACGACGACGGACAGCAGAGCGAGAAGGTCTCCCAGTACGAGGAGGACGGCTCCAACTACCTCGAGGGCGAGAACTGGGTGGTCGTCGCCCCGCAGGATGCCCTGGACAAGATCAGCAGCTGACCCTCGTCCTCGACACGGCCTGCGGCGCGGGCCAGAACCAACGGCAGAACGGAAGACTCATGGCTCGCATCGGACTCGTCGGCTTCTTCGGCTGGGGCAACTATGGAGACGAGCTGTTCCTGGAGAACTGGCGGCGCTCGATCGGTCAGCACCACGAGGTCTCGGTCGTCCACGATCTGCTGACGACGCCGTACTTCTCGCGGCAGGCGACGGAAATCGCAGATGAGCACGACGCTCTCGTGATCGGCGGCGGAGACCTGATCATCCCCAACAAGATCTCCCCCCTGTACTGGAACCGTGCATGGCTTCGCCGACCGGTGTACATCAGCGGTGTGGGCGTTCCGACGTGGGTGAAGCACCAGGCTCCGGATGTCATGGAGCGTCTGCGCAACTTCTTCCAGCATGAGAACGTCCGGCACATCGGCGCTCGGGACGAGGAGAGCGCGCAGTGGATCAGGCGCCACCTCATGCCGAAGGTCCCCGTGCACGTCCATGCCGACCTCGTGTTCAACATGCATCTGCCGCCGGCGACGAAGTTCGAGCGGCCGACCATCGGGATCAACCTGAGAACTCACCGTGCCGACTCGGATCCGTCGCGCCTGGTGGAGGTGTGCCGGGAGTACCGCTCCCGCGGCTACGACGTGGTGAACCTGGTCCTGGGCACGGGACGGACTCGAGCAGCGGACCTCGACGTCGCCAAGGCGTTCCCGTTCTCCGAGCAGATCGTGCTCGACTCGGAGAACATCGACGATCTGTCGTCCTGGATCGGCGGTCTGGACCTCCTGCTGTCCAACAAGTTCCACGGGACCGTCGTCGCCACGATGTACGGAGTCTCCTCGGTGGTCCTCTCGGCGACGACCAAGAGCCGAAACCTCTACACCCGGCTCGACAGGCGAGCCCTGCTCTCGGCCAACGAGGACGAGCACATGCTGTCCAAGGCGGACCTGGCGCGCATGCCCGTCTCCTCGGCCGCCGTCCGCGAGCTCGAGGCGGAAGCGGGAGCCGCGGTCCGTCACGTGGTCCAGTTGCTCAATGCCGATTTCCCCCGCAGCGCACCGGAGGCGTTGACGGCATGAGCGACGGACAGCTCATGGACTCGGTGCATCCCATCGTCACCGCGCTGGAGACAGCCGACGTCAAGCTGGCCACGGCCACCCTCCGGTCGTTGCTGAGCGCGCACGAGTACGAGACGGCCGTGGACCTGATGACCAGGTGGAGCGGTCGGTTCGACGACGACGCGGACTACCTCAAGGTCCGACGCGCGATCCTGGGCAAGCTCGGCGAGCTCTCGGACGCGCTGCTGGTGAATCACCGTCTGGCCGGGCTGAAGGCGGTCACGGAGAGCTCGCTGGCCGGTCTCGAAGGACGGGTGCGCGAGCTGCGCGGTCATGCGCCGCGTCTGCCCGGGCCCCGACGCCCGATCCCACCTGCCTCTGACAAGCGGATCGTGCACCTCCTCAAGGAGAGCCGTCCCTACCTCTCCAACGGATTCACCTCCAGGAGCCATAGCAACTTCCTGGCCGAGAAGAAGGCCGGGCTCGAGCCGATCATCGTGACGGAGCCGGGATTCCCGCGTTCGGTCCTCGGCAGCCTGCCGCGCTCGGAGATGCGGGTCGACGGCATCGGCCACTACTTCTTGGACCTGGGGCGGGATCTGGACTCACTGCCCGTCGATCGTTTCCTGCAGGTCTTCGCCGACATGGCCTATGAGCGCGTCTCCAAGATCCGGCCGGCCGCCATCCACGTGAGCTCCGGACGACGAGGCTACGAGACCGCGCTGGTCGCCTTGGCCATCAAGGAGAAGACGGGCATCCCCGTCATCTATGAGGTCCGGTCGTTCTTCGAGAGCAATTGGACCGGCGAAGTGCGCTACGAGGCGCAGGGCGAGATCTACGAGTCCCGGCGCCGGATCGAGCTGGAGTGCATGCAGCGCGCCGATCTCGTGCTGACCATCGGCGAGTCGATGAAGGACGAGATCGTCGCTAGGGGCATCCCTGAGGAGAAGGTCGGCCTGGTTCCGAACGGCGTCTACGTCGAGCGGTTCGCCCCGCGCGATCGCAGCGTCGAGCTGGCGACGAGCCATGGCCTGGCGGGGGTGCCGACCTTCGGATACGTCTCCAACATGGATCACTACCGCGAGTCCCAGGAGACGCTGATCGCCGCCGCGGCGCATCTGGCCCGCGAGGGACGGCCGGAGCACTGCGTGCTGGTGGGCGACGGCCCTCGGCGGGACAAGCTCGAGCGCCTTGCTGAGTCCCACGGGGTGGCCGATCGCGTGCACTTCCTCGGCCGGGTGGACCATGAGCTGATCGCGGACTACTACTCGCTCATCGACGTCTTCGTCGTTCCCCGGACCGCTGAGCGCGCCGCAACGTTCGTGACCCCGCTGAAGCCCTTCGAAGCCATGGCGATGAGGCTGCCCGTGGTCGTCAGCGACCTTCCGGCGCTTCGGGAGATCGCCCCCAGCCCCGAGCGGGGCTGGACCTTCCCACCGGATGATGCTCGTGGCCTGGCCCAAGTCCTGAAGCAGGTCTTCGACGACCCGGAGGAGCGCGAACGGCGGGCCGAGGCCGGGCTCCGCTGGGTCCGATCGGAGCGGCAGTGGGATCACAACGGGCCGCGATATGCCGAGGCGCTGTCGTGGGTCCTGGAGCACACTGCAGCCGGAAAGGACGACTGACCATCATGCTGGTTCATCTCAACGGATTCCGACGCGAGCCGACCAGCCCGGTGCAGGAGATCCACCAGGCGCTGCATGCCGTCGGCACCGATCCGGCGCCTCATCTGCTCGGCTACACGGCCGTGGCGCGCGTCAACCCGTTCCAGGCTCTGCTCTACCGGGGGTTCGGGCCCTCGGGCGTCGCCGTGGCCCCGGTGCTGAACAGCTTCGACTTCGACGTGCTGCCGAGCTTCCATCGGCTCAGTGCGTCGCAGACGATCCATTTCCACTGGATCAACTGGGTGATCGGCGTCGCAACCGATGCCGAGCAGGCCAGGACCAAGGTCCGCGGCTTCCTCGGACGCGTGGACAAGTTCAGAGATGCCGGTGGCAAGGTCGTGTGGACGGCGCACAACGTCTACCCCCACGACGCGACATTCATCGATGAGGAGCTCGAGCTCCAGCAGGGTCTGGCCGACCGCGCCGACGCAGTCCATCTGATGGCGGCCTCGACGACCGAGGCCATGGACGGTCTGCTGAGCGTCGATCCGGACCGAGTCGTGATCGCTCCGCATCCGAGCTATGTCGGCGCCTACGAGGATTACGTGTCACGGCAGGAGGCGCGAGCCGCACTCGGCATTGACGCCGATGAGACCGTCTTCGTGCTGTTCGGAGCGCTGAAGGCCTACAAGGGGCTCCACGCGCTGCTCGACGGCTTCCAGGAGCTGTGCAGGCGTGACGATGGTCGGGCCTATCGACTGCTCGTGGCCGGTCATCCCGATGAGGATCCTGACGTCCAGCGCTTCGTGGATCGCTGCATCGTGGACCCGAACGTCCTGATCGAGCCCCACCGGATTCCCGGGGCCAAGGCGCAGTACTACCTGCGCTGCGCAGATGCTGGGCTGGTCACCTACACCAGGTCGCTGAACTCCGGTGCCGCACTGCTGTACCTGAGCTTCGGCCTGCCCGTGCTGGCCACGGATACTCCGGTCTTCCGGGAGGCGCTGCCAGCCGCGCACGTCCAGTACGTGGGGAACCCCGCCGACGCGGCGACGACCGAGATGGCGGATGCTCTGGCCTCGATCGGCGACCAGGGGAGGGGGACGTCGAGGTCCGACGTCCTCGACTCGATCGCCCACCTGCACAGTTCGCGAGTCAGCTCCGGATTCCGACAGGACCTCGGAAGGCTTCTGGGCTGGTGAGCTCCGACAGGCAGATCGAGCGTCGCGACATCGGACGCTATGACCGGCCGGTCCGCGAGTTCGCCGGTGCGGCAAGCATGCGCGGACTGACGCTCGAGGAACCGCAGATCCTCACGGTGGGGCGCACGCACCCGCTCGACATCTCCGTGAGTCCGGCAGGATCCCCGGTCACGGTCGTCACCTTCCACGCCGCGCTCACTACCAGTGAGACGCCGCTGCCGGTCTTCGCAGGGGCGTCGCTGATCCGACCGTTCGGAGTCAACCTGGTGCAGGTGGCCGATCCGGGGCTGTATGCCGATGATGCGCTGACCATCGGCTGGTTCGCTGGCAGCGCCCAGCACCCGGTGCAGCAGGAGCTTCCCGAGGTCCTGGGGGCCGTGCTGAAGTCTCTGGGCAGCGAGAAGACGGTGTTCTTCGGTGCTTCGGCCGGGGGATTCGCCGCCCTGCTCAATGGGCGGCGCTTCCCGGAAGCCTCGATCCTGTGCGTCAATCCGCAGACGATCCTGGCGAACTTCACCCGCGAGCATCAGCTGTCATACTGCGACCGCGCCTGGGGCGCCTCGCCGGAGGACGTCTGGGGCACCCTGGTGCAGGCGGACCTGCGCGAGCAGTTCGACGGCCAGAACCGCAACGACATCGTCTACGTGCAGAACGAAAGGGATCCCCACGTGCAGCTGCACATGGAGCCCTTTTTGGCCACCATCCCGAATGACCGGGTGCAGATCATCCGCGGGGACTGGGGTGAGGGCCATCAGGCTCCGTCCCCGGATCAGCTCTCGGGCATGCTTGCAACCTTGGTTCAATACGATTCGGAATAACGTGCTAGACGCAACCGGGATTAAGAGCAAAGATCACAATGGCACTGAGCGGCGGGGACCCACAATATAACCCCTCAAATGACCTTGAATGTGCTGAGCGGTTCGCTTAGGTACTTGGAATTTCCGATTGTGTCGGCGAGGCCGCCGATTCGGATTTCCCATTGTCCCGGGGCTGAGCCTTGGGGGATGGTGAAGTCGATGCCCCAGGTCCCGTTCTGGGTCGTGCCAGAGGTCAGTTTCGGGTTCATTCCGTAGATCGACTGACCCGTAGCCTGGTTCTCGATGTAGAAAAATGGTGCAGCGACCGCGGTCGCATCAGTGATCCGGGTGGACACACGAAGTGTGGCGGGCCCGTTGGTGACGTCGACTGTGGAGGCGGAGCGCCAGACACTCGCCACTACAGGTGCTGCGACATCTGCGTTGTAACCGTTGGCCTCAACAGCATGGGCACCCGTGCATCCGAGCGCAACGATGAGCGCGGCCGAGGAAACGGCTGTGGTGAAGGACGAGTGGTGACGTCTCTTGCAGGTGTTCATGGCTCTCCGAAGTCTGTTCAGATTCGAAGGGAACCCTCAGAATTGGAATGATCATACACAAGGAAGGTCGTCCTGGTGCCGTGTTTGCACAGCAGTTCGCCCCACATTGGTGGGGACGCAATCATCGGATCGTTGGATTCGTCTAGACAGTTCGGATGACCTCGGCCAGTGCCAGCAGTCGCCCCGGCATGCCGTGGGTGTGCCCCACGGGGATGCTCCGGTCGCGGATCGCCGACTGCTGCTCACGCGCCAGCTCCGCCCACTCCGCCGATATCCCGGCGGTCGTCACGGTCTCGGCCGCCTCATCAACATAGGGAGCGATATTCTCCCGGCTGAGTCGGCCGGCGATCCGTGACTGGTCGACGAGCTCCAGCAGAGTCCTCACCGGGCCGTCGTGGACATCGGACGGCGCTCCGCTGATCCGGTAGTCCACGACTTCCGAGCTGGACAGCGGACCCCCGAGCTGGCGCAGTCGTTCGATGACCTCATCTGCAGTGCGGTCCTTGCTCGGGCGATCGAACGGGCGAGCGGCAAGAGAGGGGCTGAGCAGAGCCAGGAGGTCGTCGGGGATCTGCCGAGGTGTGGACCACATCGCCCCTCGAGCTTCCTCGGGCAGCTTGGACAGCCCCACCAGGCTGCGCTGCTGGAGTGGACGCAAGCCGAGCTTGGTCACCGGCGTGAAGCGCCCGCCGTGCAGCGCATTGCGCAGGAGCAGGTAGTGCCACTCAGCGCCGAGCGGGTGCTGCGGATCGATGCCGCTGTCGCGCAGCGCCCCCTCGGTGATCTCCCGGAAGCTTGCGGCCGGCCCCGGCTGGTTCTTGGCGATGTTCACCCGGATCGCTCCGACCGGTCGCAGGCCGTAGTTGCCCTTGTAGAGCTCGGAGCCGAATCCGGCGATCGCGAACGGCCCCTTGTCGAGCAGCGAGTAAGCCTGCAGCTTGACGGGGAAATAGGTCATCGCGGAATCGGAGAACCACAGTGCGAGGGGGTTCGCGACTCTGCGCAGCTCGGCCGTGCGATCGTCATCAGGTCGACGGGGCCCCAGGGGAAAGCCGAACTCGCGGCTGAGGTCCGAGACCACCTCGAAGTCCCGGCGGTGCTGCTCGGCCGTGTTGGTGCAGGAGAAGCGCGCGGTCGCACGGGCTTGAGGCGACAGCAGTGCGGCGGCGAGAAGGATCCTGGAGTCCTTGCCGCCGGACAGCGCAAGTCGCGCATGCTCCGGCCCGGAGGCTGCGATCGTGTGCACCAGCGAGGCGATCCGGTGCGCTGCCCTTCGCAGCTCGAGGGCATAGTCGTGCGTCGCGGGCGCGAAGAGCTCAGGCACCAGGTGCCCGCTGCGTGAGGCCACGGCGCGCTCAGAGGCCAGATCGAGGCGGATTCGACCACCGACCGGGACATAGCTGATCTCCCGAGCCAGTGTCCTGGAGCCGAGCAGCTGACCCGACATCGAATTGCGCCACAGCAGAGAGGAGGCGACGACGTCGTCGACGGTCACGGGGAGCCCGAGCGTGCGCCGCAATTGCATCAGGACATAGGGCGAATCCGAGATCAGGCTCAGGCCGGGCACGGACGTGACCGAGACCGACAGGCTCCGGTACAGGTCGGCGGTGAGCTCGAGGTGCTCCTCGGCCCAGTGCACGTGCACGTAGCATCCCGGCAGGTCCGACTCGAGGGACTGGCGGCTGACGGCCGCCAGTCCCCGAGCGCCGAAGATGATCCGGCTGTCCGCATCATCGATCGCGAACCCCGAGAAGATGCCCTGATCGGGGAGGAGATCCTGACTCGCCCGCTGGGCCACCCAGGTGAGCTCCCAGCCGCCGGTCAGGGGGATGACCGTCGTCTCCTCGGAGACCCCACCCAGGACTCGGCGCAGGAGGTCGCCCTCCGCGACCAGGGACTCGTGCCGCACCACGGCCAGGTAGTTCGCCATGTGATCCCTCAGGCGTCGGCGGAAGCAGGCACCTGCTGATCGGCGGCGGGCTGTGCCTCCAGCTCGGTGACATGGCCCGCCGAGGCGAACATGGTCCGGGTTGCGGCACGATCCTCGATGGCATGAGCTTCGTGGATGCGGACCGAGACACGGCTGTACTTGGGCCACGACTGAGCGGGATAGCAGCGGCCGTTGACCCGGAGCGACACCGACACCGGCAGCTCCTGGACGCCCGAGGTGCGGACGCGGAGCATGACGGGCTCCTTGGAACGGGCCAGGTCGTCTTCGAAGAGATGATCTCCGATCTTCACCAGCACTGAGATCTTTCCAACGTTCTGAGGCCTCTCGTAATTGCTGGTGATACTCAGTGAGACCTCGGTCGGCGCCGTGGAGTCCAGGTGCATCGAGCACTGATTGTGGATCTCCTGACCAGCCGTGGGCGCGGTCGTGGGCAGGGAGACGTGGAGGGCGCGCGGAGAGTCGAAGAGAACATTCAGAGCCCGCTCGGGCAGCTCGAGCCCGGAAGCGGAGAACGTGGCCTTGGTGAAAGCGGCTGTCGTCTTCTGAGCCGCGGGCCCGGTCTCCGCGTTGGGGGCGGGCCGCTCGGCGGGGATCTCGTAGACCGCAGGACGCGCAGGAGCTGCCGCGACTCGTCCGGCCGCAGCATGCAGGGCCTGACGGGACTCCTGTTCCAGTGCCGACAGGGCCTCGAGCATGGCCGGATCCGTGATGCGCCCCTCCGCCAGCGAGCGCTGCAGGGCAGAGAAGATCTGCTCCCATCCGGCGGTGAGGGGCAGGGCGTACGCCGAGCGCTTCACCTCATCGAAGTGACGCTGCACCTTGGGGTCGTAGACGAGTCCCACCGTGGGCAGGTTGCGACGATGAGCCAGCAGAGCGGCGTGCAGTCGCATGGTCAGCAGCACGTCGAGTTCGCCGATGCACTGATCGAAGGCTTCGAAGCTCGGCGGGTCGGGAAGCATGGAGAACTCGATGTTCGGCGACAGCCGTCCCGCGAGCTTCTCGAGGATCTGGCGGTCGTGCTGAGCACCTGCCTGCATGGGGACGCCGACGACGGCCAGGGGGCCTTCCGCCGCGAGAGCGTTGAGCGCCTTTTCGACCTCGGACACCACGAGGTCCATGTCCTCATGGGCCCATCGACGAAGATTGACGCCGATCAGCCGCCGCCCCTGCGAGCGCAGCTCTCGCAGCTCGCGAGTGGACTGTGCCTCCGTCTGGCCGGAGGGAAGATCGACCGCATAGACGACGTCCGGGGCGCATGCGACAGCGGAGGGGTCCACGCCGGTTCCGATGACCGCGGCCTCCGACTCCGGATCGCGCACCAGGATGGATTCCGTCTGCTGCGCCAGGAAGCGGACCATCGCCTGTGCATCGCGATCCTGCAGCGGACCCGCTCCCAGGCCGATCACGTGATAGGGGACGCCCAGGACGCGGCCCATCAGCGGAAGATTGCCGAATCCGGCGATCGACATCGTCGAGCCGTTGACCAGGCTCGCCAGGCGTCCGGCACGGTGGAACGTGAGGTCGTGCCAGAGGCCGCCGCCTCCCACGACGACGGCATCCGCCGTATGCACCTGATGAGCGCTCTCGTAGATGTCGGCTCGCTTGAACGCCTGCAGCCCGTGATGGATCTCGACATTGCGCGGGCTCTCTGCGGCCACGACGACCTGCACCGCCGGGTCGGCACTCTGCAGCGCTGAGGAGATGGAGCGCAGGATGAGCTCATCACCCAGGTTCCCGGCGCCGTAGAAGCCCGAGAGGATGACCTTGCGAGCGCGCGGCAGGGAGGCGCTGAGCACGTCCTGGACCTCCGCGATGCGCGCGGCTCCCAGCCAGGGGGTGTTCGATTCCGACGCGCCCCGGAGGGTGTCGAAGAGCTCCATCCAGCGGTGCTCGTAGAGGTGGTTCTCCACCAGACGGCGGAACCCGTTGAGGCGGATCCTCTCGTACTCCTCCGGATTCTCGAGGAGCCTCTCGATCTTGGCCGTGAGGTCGTCGTCATCGGAGTAGCCGATGATCTCTTCGCCGTAGTCGAAGAACCGCGCCATCTCGTCGAACTCGCCGGTGGCGATGACTGCTCCGGCTCCGACGGATTCGAAGACTCCGCACTTGATGTTGATGAAGCCGGCCCGTGTCAGCGGGAAGTTGATGTGGATGCGACCCATCTTCAGCGCCTGCAGGGCGCGGTCACCGGCGACCGGCTCGCTGCCGGCGATGTCCCAGCCGCGGCCGTAGGTCTTCACATCGAAGTGCTTGTCCAGAGCCGTCATGGTCTGATTGCGATCGGGGCGGCTGTTGGCGTGTCCCAGGCAGATGACGTCCGCTGCCATCGACGGGTCGTCGTCCACCTCCTGGGTCACGAATCCGCGGTCGATGCCGAAGGGGAAGTACACGGTATTGAGCACACCGGCTTCGCGGTACATCTCGAGCGACAGCTCGGCATTGGTCGTGTGGATGTCGAAGACATGAGCATGTCCCACGACGCTGGGGAACACGTCCGGGTCGCTGAGCGTGATGCCGACCAGGACGATGCCCTGCGCCTTCAATCGAGCGGCGTCCTCATCCGTGAATGTCAGGCCGCCGGCGCAGCAGATGATCATCTGCGGGTGGAACGTGTCCACGACGGGCTGGAGCTTGTCCGCCTGGACGTAGATGGGGCCATTGCCCCCCGAGGCGCGCTCGGGATTCTCCGTGACCCGGTGGAACCTGAGGTCCAGATCCAGCACATGGTGGCCCAGGTTGCGCAGAGAGCGGGAGAGGGAGGACACGATGTCCGTGGTCCCATTGATGGATCTGCCCAGGAACAGGATCCGCCAGTGGAATCCCTGATCGAAGGTCTTGTTCTCGAGGTCGGCTCGAAGGTCGGCGATGCTCTGCATGATGGGGGTCTGTCTCCGGAGTATTTCGGGGGGTGCAGGTCAGGCAAGGGGGCCGCAGGCCGAGGAGTCCTCAGCAGGGGCGCTGTCAGGCGAGGGGGCGACGAGCCAGTCCCTGTACTCGTCCAAGAGCGATCGGCCCAACCGGGCTGCGCGCTCCCTGTCCAGGCGCATGTGGGGGCAGGCATTGGGCCGGCTGACATCAACTGTATCCACGAGGCCGTGGACGATGGAAAGCTGTACGGCGGCGAAGTCGTCATCCTCCCGGCTCAACCCGAGCACGGGGTGATGGGCCAGGTGGGCTCCCTGCAGGACGAGCGCTGCCTGCACAGCCATCGTCGGAACGTGACGAGGAGCCGTGTCGTGCTTCAGGGCCAGCCCCGCCAGCGTGCCGGCTGCCTGGCCGATGGCCGTGGCGGTGGGATGCAGACGCGTGGCAGCGGCGGCGATGCGCGAGGCTGACAGGTTCTTCTCCGCCGCGATCAGAGGGAGATTCCCTCGTGGGATGAGCGCTCCGAGCGGAATGGGGAAGGGGCCCTCACGCCACTTCGCGGGCTTGTCGGCGAGGGTCTCGGAGAGGTCGGTCTCGAGGTCCTCCGGCTCCCGGCCGCCATGAAGGTCCGGCGGATAGGTTCCCACTGCCACGACGCTGCTGTCCCAGGCCGAGCAGGTGCGGTTCCTGGTGCGGAAGATCGATTTCCCGGTCATGGTGCTCCGCCCGATGATCCGGGGCGATTCACGCTGATAGGCGATCGGCGGCAGATGCCGAACGATCGCCTCCGGAAGGCCGGCGGTGACCCGCGGATCCCGCCGGACGGGACCCTCACCGAAACCCTCGTCGGTGGCCACGGACCAGTCGAGGCCCAGATGATGCTGCAGGTAGTAGAGGATCGACAGCGTCCTCAGGATCGCCGATCGCTCGAACTCAGCGCGCGCAGCATCGTCGGTGAAGTAGGCCGCAGTGATCGGCTGATCGTTGCAGAAGTTCAACGATGTCCGGGTGATCTGCTCCCACTCCGAGCCCTGATAGTCCTTGCCCCCGAGGTCCGGTGCTCCGCGGTAGCCGGCAAATCCATTGGGATGGCCCAGACGCGCCCTGCCGGGCCCTGATGGGTATCCCTTGACGATCTCGGTCAGGGCATCGTAGAAGCCCTCCGGTGGTGTCTGGAGACGGAGCTCATCCGGCATCGTCCCCGGCTCATATCTGCGAATGATCGCAGTCTGGGTGATGGCCTGCAGATTGATCTGGTCGGGATCGGCTGATCCGTAGCCCTCCTGCCCACCGATGACATTGCCGAGGCGATGGGGGATGCCCGAGGACCGCGTCACGAAGCCGTCCTCCGTCGCGTCGATCACGAGCCGACCGGAGATCGCCCCTGACGAGGTGCGGAGCTTGGCGATGCCGGCACGGATCTCCGCGGCTTGCAGTGCGACGTTGCGGTGCACCCTGACGCCGGCCTCCTTGAGCATCTGCGTCAGCACCCTGTCCACCACGACAGGGTTGGGAGCGAAGGACTCGTCCCGATACTGGGACACATTCACATGGCGGCGCAGCCGATAGCGATAGTAATCGGTGATGCGCGAACGGATCTCGTGCCACATGCCGTGACCGTTGATCTGCTCCTGATAGTGCTGAGTCACGTCCATGGCGGAGACACCCGCAGGACCGGCCTGTCCGCCGAGCATGTGGGTCGGCTCGATGACCGTCACCGTGACGCCCATCCTGGCCGCCGACAGCGCCGCAGCGCATCCGGAGAGCCCCCCGCCGGCGACCAGCAGCTCGGTGTAGAGGGGGAGCTTCGAGGGGACGGCAGACCACAGCTTCCTCTGGACGGGAGAATCGAGGGGGTTCTGCATCATGTCTCGCTCTTCTTCGGAATCGATGGCTGTCAGGAGGCCAGCGCTTGGGCAGCGGCTCGGTCCACGGCTCGTGCCGCTGCGTGCTCTGCTCGCATGACCGCGTCGCGCGGCGGACGCCGCTGCAGGATGTCGCGCAGGCGCCCGTCGTCGGCGTCATGGACAGGCAGAGCGATGTCGGGGTGCTCCAGCAGTCGTGCCAGAGCCTCGATCTTGTGCGTGGCGCGCAGGCTCACCGACGGGACTCCGGCGCGTGCAGCGATCACGGCTCCGTGGAACTTCGCCGTCACCAGCAGCCGGCTGGTGCTGATGGCGCGCATCAGCTCCTGCAGGCTCGGCTCGGTGCGCAGAGGCACCTCGGGAATCGCCGAACGCACTGCCGCGGCCTCTCGTGCGGCCTCCTCTCCGATGGCCAGGATGAGCAGCTCCGAGTCGAGACCGGCGGACTCCGCCCAGCTGCGAAGCCGTCTCACCTCCTGGATATCGCGCTCGCTCGGCGTCTTCCTCAGGACGATGCGCATGACATCGGAGGAAGGCGGCGTCACGGCCGGCATCTCCGCTGCAAAGGCCAGGTCGGGGATGGCCTGGACCTCGACCGCAGGGACCAGCCGCTCGCGGATCCATGAGGCGCTTGCGCTATCGCGAGCGCTGATGGAGCGCACGGAAGGCGAGGAGAAGAAGACCCGCAGCCGCTCGATCACGTCGTGGCGCTCGCGCGGCTGTTCGAGGGCGACACCGATGCCGGAGATGATGATCGGCTTCTCGAGCCAGGCCCGGTTCCAGTAGAGGGATGAGATCGAGTCGGTGTGCAGGAGGTCTCCGCCGCCGATGATCAGTGCATCGACGTCCCTGGCTACAGCAGCAACCGGCCGGTCGAAGTACGGCCGCTGGGTGAGGGCATTGACTGGCTCCGCGGACGCTGAGCCGAGGGCCCTGCGCCAGCACTGCAGCATGACCTCGTCGCCGAAGTTCCCCCAGCCGAAGAATCCCACCAATCCGATGCGGGGGGTCATGCGCCGTCGATCCTGTTCGGGAGCCGATGATCCTGCGGATCCCCGGTGAAGTGGGTGCACGCGAAGTCGATCCAGCTCCGGGTCCGCTTGATCGTCGGCGGGTTGAACCCCCGGCAATGGTGCTCCAGCACGAACTCGACGCGATCGCCGGCGGCTGCGCGGAAGGGCTCCATGTGCCGCCCGAGGTTGATCTCGTCGCCGGAGTTCTGCACGTACCAGACGCGGGCCTCGGGGTGCTCCGCGTAGAGGACGCTGAGATCCACGCGCTGCGGCTGGTGATCGGCAAGCTCCCCGAGGGATCCACTGGAAGGGAATCCCGCCTTGAGCAGGGACCTGGCCGGGCCTCCGTTGGCGTAGCTGCGGATATCGGTCTGCGGAGAGAAGGCGAGGGCCAGGGAGCCCGGTACACGGGCTGCAAGGGCGAGTGCTGCAAAGCCCCCTGCGGCCGCTCCCGTGATGAGGACCTTGTCCACCCCGAGCTGTCGTGCCGCTTCACGGATCAGCCCGGCGCTTCGATCGGCCACGTCGTCCGTCTCCGTCCCGATGTACCAGCCGACTCGGAGCTTTTCCGAGAGATGCAGGGACGGATCGGCGATGACCATCAGATGCTGGGGGAGATCCTCGAGCTCTTGGAACCGGCTGAAGCAGGGGATGATCTGCTTCTTGCGGTCGAGCATCCCGTGCAGCGCCACCACCAGGGTGTCGGCACCGGGGTGGCGCCGCAGGACGGTGTGGATCGGATTCAGGTGCCCTGTCTGATCGACGATGTCGTGGCGGATGGTCGTGGGACCGGAGACGAAGTCGGGTGTCTCCCCGGGCGCCCACGTCATTCCGGGGAACTCGTCGATCGATCGGGATTCCGCGGATTTCGCCGACCGCCCCTTAGCGCTGCGGGTGAGCGGATGCTCCAAGCCTTCGAAGGCCTCATTGATCAGGACCAGGGTGTCGGTCTGGGAGAGCGGATTGTGTCCGGCCACCGGATCGAAGTAGTGGTGCACCCGGACGTCGGCGCACAGCTGCGGGTGGTTCACGACGAAGTTCTGGAAGACGCGGAGGTCCTGCTTCCTGTCATGGGTGGATGCCACATTGACGTGGTAGTCGATCCGCAGCGGCTCCGCCTTCTCCGCCAGGCGGTCGAGCACATTGGTCGTCAGAGGATGGGCAGTCCGGATGTCCGCCGGCAGCATTCCCTCGAACCGCGCATGACGGAGCGCATTGACACCCGTGGCCATCCATCGGGTCCAGTCGAACTGCGCATTGTTGATCACGGCGCGTGCTCCGGGGTCCTCGGACAGCAGCGCCAGGGACATGAAGCCGCCGGCCGACGACCCGAAGTACAGCCGATCGCTCGGATCATGCACCCCGAGGCTCTTGGAGAGCGCGATGACGATCGGGCTGATGGACTCGGGAGCCCACACGGTGGAAGAGATGTTCCCCCATGCCAGGGAAAGGAATTCCGGTCCGCCCGTCGCAGGGTCGTAGACATAGATCTGATGATGCCGGATCTCCTCGCTCCACGACGAGCGCTGGAAGATGGGACGTCCGGAAGCGCGTTCCTGGTCGACCGCGCCATTGCTCATCACGACGAGTCGTCGAGCCCGATCGCGGCGCACCACGATAAGCGGGACGACGACGTCCTCCACCACGACATCGATGCGGTGTCTGATGTCGGAGGGCAGGTCTCGGGTCTCGAAGCGCTCGAGGTCCTCGAAGGCGACGGTGTGGATCTCTGGCATATGACGCGGCCTCAGCCCTCCGGCTGGGCCTCCGGATCGAAGTCCGCCATCCGCTCGCCCACGCCGAACAGCTGCGCGATCGCGGCCACGGTGCGCTCGGCGGCGCGGCCGTCGCCGTAGGGGTTCACGGCATTGGCCATCGAGTCGTAGATGGCGCCGTTGTGCAGCAGGGTGGAGACCTCCTCCACGATGCGCTCCTCGTCGGTGCCGATCAGCTTGACGGTGCCGGCGGTGACGGCCTCGGGGCGCTCCGTGTTCTCGCGCATGACCAGCACGGGCTTGCCCAGGGAGGGAGCCTCCTCCTGGACGCCGCCGGAGTCGGTGAGCACCACGTGGGAGACGCCCAGCAGGCGGGTGAACTCGCCGTAGGCCAGCGGCTCGGTGACCAGGACGTTGTCCAGGCCCTCCAGGGCCGGCAGCACGGCCTCGCGCACCACGGGGTTGCGGTGGGCCGGCAGCACGATGGTCAGCTCGGGCTCATCAGCTGCGATGCGTGCCAGGGCGCGGCCCACGCCGCGCATGGCATCGCCCTGGTTCTCGCGGCGGTGCGTGGTGACCAGCAGGACGCGGCGCCCGGAGGCGGCAAGCTCCTCCAGCGCCGGATCCGTGAAGGGCAGCTGCCGCGCCACGGTGTGGTGCAGGGCGTCGATCACGGTGTTGCCGGTGACCACGATGTCGTCGCCGTTGATCGACTCCGCGGTCAGGTTGCGCTTGGAGATGTCGGTGGGGGCCAGGTGCAGGGACGTGATCTGCGACGTCATCTTGCGGTTGGCCTCCTCCGGGAACGGGGAGAACAGATCGAAGGAGCGCAGCCCGGCCTCGGCGTGGATCACCGGGATCCCGCGGTAGAACGCGGCGATCGCACCGGCGGTGGAGGTGGTGGTGTCGCCCTGGACGACGACGGCGTCCGGAGCGTCCTTCTCGAAGATCGCGTCCAGGCCCTCGACCGTGCGCGTGAGCACGCCGTTGAGCGTCTGGCGCGGCTGGATGATGTTGAGGTCGTGATCCGGGGTGATGTCGAAGATCTCGTTGACCTGATCGAGCATCTCGCGGTGCTGGCCGGTCACGGTCACCACGCACTGGAACTCGTCGGAGTCCTGGAGGGCCTTCACGATCGGGGCCATCTTGATGGCCTCCGGGCGGGTTCCGTAGATCGGCATCACGGTCAGCGGCATCGGTGACTCTTTCACTCATCGGCGGGTGGGATCCGTTACCAAGGATGTCATACGGCTGTCCCCGATTCGGGGTGGCGACGGCCATGGGTGGGGCGCGTCGTGCGCGAAGGCTCGCGGTTCAGAGCTGGATGAGCCCGGCCTTGTGAGCGGCGATGACCAGCTGCAGCCGGTCGCGGACCTGGAACTTGGACACCATGTTCGTCACGTGCAGCTTCACGGACTTCTCGGACAGGACCATGAGCTCGGCGATCTCCCGGTTGCTGTGCCCTTCGGCCAGGTGGTTGAGCACCTCGGACTCGCGGGCCGTCAGCGTGACGGAGGCGGGCAGGCTGGCCCGGTTGTCCGATTCGCGCAGATGCCCCACCACCGCCTCGAGGGCCTCAGGGGAGAGCTGGGTGCGTCCGGCCACGGCCTCGCGCACCGCGGAGAGCAGCCGCTCGGGCGGATCGGACTTCAGGACGTAGCCCAGGGCGCCGGCGCGCAGGGCGGGAACGACGGCCTCCCGGGAGGTGAACGTCGTGATCATCACCACGTGAGTGCACGGCAGGAGCCGAAGCACCTCGGCGACGGCCTCGACGCCGTCCACGCGCGGCATCTGTATGTCCATCAGGATGATGTCCGGACGCAGGGTCTCGGCCATCTGCACGGCCGCGCGCCCATCCGCGGCGGTCCCCACGACCTGCATGTCAGGGGCGCTGTTCACATAGATGGAGATGGTCTCGCGGACGACGGCCTCGTCATCGGCGATCAGCACGCTCAGCAGCTCGTCGGAGCCGGGCTCCGGAGACTGATCCGTGGTCATCGCTGCTCCAAGTCTGTCCGACGGCCGAGCTGTGGGCCGGGACGGCCGACATCGGCCAGGTCGCCGATCATCGTAACGACGGAGGCCGAGCGACAGACAGCCGGCGCAGGGTCTCAAGTGTGGACAAGTACATGCACTCAACGACATCCCGCTGACCGATGGATAATATCGCTGCAGCATCAATCGGAAGCGTCGGGCCTGGTCGTGGGCCCCTTGGGAGGGCAGTGAGGGTGATCCAGGCTGCTGCGGTAAGTGGGCCATGAGGGCCGATCTGCTCGAGCCTCCCCGGCTCTGGCGACGCTTCACCGCAGCCGTGGACAGCCGATGGCCGGAGCTGGCCGACTCCGCGGTCCTCGCCCCTCCCGTTCCGTTCCGAGCGGCCATGCTGCTGATCGTCCTGGTCTTCCTGGGGCTGCAGGTCATCAGCAGCCTCATGGGGCAGGCCTGGCTGAGCGGGCAGGCGCTGTCCTTCACGCTGATCGTCATCTTCCTGCCGCTGATCTGCGTGTGGATCAACCGCGGTCTGTGCGTCGTGGCTCTGACCGTGGACTATGCCATGGTGCTGCTCAGCCAGCAGCCGATCGCTGTGGTCGCCCCGGCGATCATCTGCTGCGTCATCCTGTGCATGTGGAACCGCTGGGGCGTGGGCATGCTGCTGATGCTCGCCCAGCTCACGGCGGCCCTGTCCCTGGTGGGGCTCGGAGACACCGTCACCATCCGCATGCAGGCGTTCCTGCTCGCCTTCATGATCTTCGCCGGCTCTGCCGTGGGCTGGACCATCCGCTTTTTCCGCTGCCGGGCCCGGCTCACCCAGCTGCGGGTCGCCCAGCTGGAGACCGAGGTGGCCGGAGTGCGCTCGGCCGAGCGCCGGGACCTGGCTCGCGAGCTGCACGACCTCGTGGCCCACGACGTCACGGCCACCGCGCTGCGGGCCAATGCCGGGCTGCTCTCCGGGGAGCCGCAGGTGCAGCGCCGGGTGCTGCAGGACATCGCCGACGGAGCCTCGGGCACCATCGAGGACCTGCGCCGCATGGTCTCGGCCCTGCAGGAGGAGGCGGGGGAGGCCACCGCGCTCGAGGACGGGATCGCTCCCCAGCACCAGGCGCTGCGCACCGATCAGACCGGTGCGCAGCGTCCCACCGCGCCCACGGACTCCATGGAGACCGCCCTCGACCGGTGTCGTCAGCTGCTCGAGGACGCCGGATTCGACCGGGTCGAGATCGCCCGCGGAGACGGCTGGGAGGAGATCGCCACGAGCGTGCGGTCCCTGTGCCAGCGCGTGCTGCGTGAGGGCACCGCCAACGCCATCCGCCACGGGATCCCAAGCGCGCCGGTGAGCCTCAGCGCCAGCCTGGAGACCACGCCGCAGGGCCGCTCGATCGCGGTGATCCGGGTGCGCAACCTGGTCCGCGATGCCCGCAGTCGCAGCGCCCGACTGCCCCGGGAGATCTTCCTGGAGGGCGGCCTCGGACTGGTCGGCCTGAGCGAGCGCGTGGACATCTTCGGCGGCGAGCTGAGCTTCGGGCGCCAGCTGGACGCCTGGGAGCTCATGGCCCGGATCCCGCTGCAGGAGGCGGATCGGCGTGCTTGAGGGGCGCGGCGCTGCAGGGCCGCGCCGAAGACGACCGAGAACGAGCACCGCAGGACGTGACTGAGATTTTCACACCGGACAGTGATCTGGATCACATCATGAATCCGCGCAGGCCGAGCGCCCCCATCGCTGGAGCGCATGCCTGCGCGACGGAGCAGAGGACGCTCGGGACGGCGTCTTGGACATCCGAGGAGAGGTTCGGGAGATGACACCTCTGAACAGGGCATCGATCGACGTGGTGATGCGGGTCGACGACCCCGCCGGGCGACCGATCGAGATCGACCGGGACGTCGTGCGCCGGTCCTACATGGCGCTGAAGGCCATGGCTCGCACGCTCTACGCCCACCATCGTCCTCCGGAGCGGTTCCCGGAGGAGGGCCTGAGCATGAGCTTCTACGAGCCCGGCCCCGGTGCCGTCGTGTTCGAGGCACAGGTCGTCGCCGATGTGCGAGGACGCGCCGGTGATCAGCCGACGCCGCTGGGCGCCGGCAATCCGGGGCCCGTCCGCACCGAGGAGCAGGCCCTGCGCCTGAGCGTCCTCGGTCTCGTGGAGATCGTGCGGGCCTTCGGCTTCGTGCTGGCCGCGCCGCAGACCGTGCGGGAGGTGCGCTGCGGTCACGTGGACCTGACCGAGGCCGACGACGGCCAGCACCTGCGCGTCTCGCCGGAGGTCGACTACGGGCTGCTGCACGGCAGCTTCGACGCCCAGATGCGGGAGTTCCTCTCCGGGCTGACGCGGGAGGGAGTGGGTGCCGTCTCCCTGGTCTACGGGGCGGAAGACAAGCGCAGCCGGATCCAGCACATGGTCATCGCGACCGATCGCGTCCTGGAGTTCGTGCGCGGGGCGCAGGTGCAGCGCCCGATCGACCGGCGGAGCACCGATCCCGATCCCGACCCGGAGCCCGGTGCCGGCTTGGACGCCGACGCGAAGCCCGGCGCCGCCTGAGGCGGCCGCAGCTTCAGAGCAGGGGGCCGGGCGGCGGCATCCGCACATCGGTGCGTCGGCCGCGGTCCTCAGGACCCACATCGCTCTGGGCGGGCCGGGGGAGGTCCTCGCGCGGAGTGCGCGTGAGCAGAGGCAGCAGCGGATCCTCGACCCGCGGCACGGAGTCGAAGATCGTGGCCGGGTGCATCTCCCGCACCCACTCCCACATGTTCGCCGGCACCTCCATGACCGTGGCGCCCTCGCTCGTGTAGGGCCCCTTGCCCTGCACGAAGGTGATCGTGGAGTCGTCCTGCTCGAACAGGTGCTTCAGGTCCTCTGCAGCGGCCTGGGCCTGCTGCGACGAGCGGAAGATCGCGAAGATACTGGTCGGCACCCGCATCACGTACCGATCGTCCATGACCATGGGCACGAGGTTCAGCTCATCCGCTGCGGTGCCCACCACCACGGACTTGGCCCCCAGGATGATCGGCAGCATCTGCACGCCCGAGAGCACCGTCTCCACGGCCTCGCGCAGCTTGTCCTCCAGCACGGAGATCTCTTCGACGCGGCGCGGCGAGAGCAGCCGACGGTGCAGCGGACGGGCGTCGCGGATGGAGGCCAGCAGGTCGTAGGCGCCGGGCTCGCGGATCGACAGGATCACGCGCACCGGCTCTTCGCCGGCCACGTCCACGCCGTCGCACTGGAGGCCTTCTCGCACCAGGGCGGCGAACCCTCGGCGGATCCTCTCGCGCTGCTGCGCGGAAAGCTTCAGCGGGCGGCCGTGGCGCACGGCTTCGAGGCTCATCGGCTCCGAGACGAGTATGGGAGCGGAGTCGATATCCGGCATGGGAGACCTCATCTCTTGTGCCTGCGGAAGGAGCCGCACGAGTGGGAGGACACGCCTCATCCAGCGGGTCGCGCGACGTCGAGGAGCCGGCACCGGCCGGGGGGGGGGGGGATCAGTCCGTCCGATGCACGACAATATCGACGTTACTGGCTGGTCAGGAGCGAAGTCGCCCCAGAAGCCCGTCGAGCTGAATGAGGCTTCAACTTTCGCGCCCGTCTGTGTGGACGGCGCGGACGAGGTCGGACCACGTGAACACACACCAGCAGAGGTGGGCAGAGGCGGGCACGCGATGGATCGGGTCAGCCGAGCTCACCGTGTGCGTCGTCTGCGCTCACGCAGCGAGGAGACGACCCGGCGCACTCTGGGGGTGGCCGTGGAGGCCGCCAGATACGCCGAGAGCACCCCGACCGTTCCGGTCCCGCCGATCAACAGCGGGACGTGGAAGGGGCCGTAGCGCTGCGGCTCGGAGGCCACCACGTGGGACATGCCGTTGATCGTCGCCGCGATCACCGCGCCGGCGATGACCTGGTGGCCGATGCGCTCGCCGCGGTTGAGCAGAGGCTCGAGCTCGTCCGCGCGCAGATGGACGTCGAATCCGCCGTTCTCCAGCACGGACATGATCCGTCGGATGACGTCGGGGGAGTCCTGGCCCAGCTGTACCGCCTCTTCCACCAGCCCGCGCACACGGTGCAGCAGCGCCTCGGGCGAGACGCGGCGCAGCACGAACTGGCGGGCGAACGGGCGGATCACTGAGATCAGGTCGAAGTCGGGATCCAGGCCCTTGCCGATCGACTCGGCGGTGATCACCATGCGCAGGAACAGCGCCGAATCGCGCGGCAGGCGCAGCCTATGGCGGCGCAGGCAGGCCACCAGGTCGGACAGCAGCGCCGCCATCCGCACCTCGGCCAGGGGCCGGTCGGCGTAGCTGCGGATCATGGATTCGACATCGCGGTCCAGGGCGGCGCGGTCCAGGTTCTCCGGGGCGCGGTCGGTGAGCTTGAGCAGCCCGGTGGTGGCGCGACGGGCATTGCCCTGGGAGACGCCCACGAGCATGGTCACCAGGGCATCGCGGAACTCCTCCGAGAGGCTGCCGACCATGCCGAAGTCGATCATGGCGATCGAGCCGTCGGAGTGGATGAACAGGTTCCCCGGGTGCGGATCGGCGTGGAAGAAGCCGTGGACGAAGATCATCTGGCACAGGATCTCCGTGGCCGTCACGGCCAGCTGGTGGCGATCGACCCCGGCGGCGTCCAGGGCCGTGTGATCCGTGATCTTCATGCCGGAGATGCGCTCGGTGGTCAGCACCCTTGAGGAGGTCGCCTGCCACACCACAGCGGGCACGATCAGCGACGGATGCCCCGCGAACAGCTCGCGCATCCGCTCCGTGCTGCGGGCCTCGGCCAGGTAGTCGAGCTCATCGCGCATGGAGGCGGCGAACTGGTCCACCAGCCCGGTCAGGTCCTGATCGCCCACGCCCGGCCAGTAGCGCGTGATCAGCACGGCGAGCTCGCGCAGCACCTCCAGGTCGCGGTTGACGGTGTCCACGATCCCTGGGCGGCGGATCTTCACGACGACGTCCATGCCGTCGTAGACCGCGGTGTGGGCCTGCCCGATCGAGCCGGTGGCCAGCGGGACGGGGTCGATGTGGCGCAGTATCTCCTCTGCGGCGGTGTCCGGCTCCTGCTCGAGCAGCTCGCGGATGCGATCCGGCGGGATCGGCGGGGACGAGTCCTGGAGGCGGGCCAGCTCGCGGGCGTACTCCTGAGGCAGCAGGTCCGGGCGCGTGGAGGCCAGCTGGCCGAGCTTCACGAACGTGGGCCCGAGCTCCTCGAGCGCCAGGCGCAGGTGGACGGGCTGCGGGCGCAGCTTGTCCGGGTCCACCAGGCGCACACGCTCCAGCGGGGCGCGCCATTCGGGCTTGAGGCCCGCCAGCACGAAGCCGAAGCCGTGCTGGGAGAGGACCTCCAGGATCTGGAAGAGCCGTTCGCGCCGCGAGAGCATTCCGGGGCTGGTCAGGATTCGTTCGGCGTCTTGTCGCGCTGCGCAGGCTCGGCGACGGTGGGGATGTCATCGCGCGTGTCCGGCCCGGTGCCGACCTGCTGCCGCGCACCGTCATCGAGCCCGGCGCTGTCCTGCTCGGAGCGCCGCGCGGACCCCGGCATGACCGAGCGCAGGTAGAAGGCCATCAGACCGGCCGCCAGGGCGACGATCAGGCACAGGGCGGTCACCAGCGGCTCACGACCCACGAAGATCAGCCCGAGCACCACGAGGGCCGCGGTGATCGCCAGCAGGCCCACGAAGGTGCCGTCGGGACGACCGCCCTGGACCGTGCGCCCGCCGCCGGCGCGCTCGGCAGGCGATCCTGAGGGCTGGGCTCGCGACGAGCCGCGGCCCGAGGCCCTGGGGGCGCGCTTGGGGGACTGCGTGTCCTCCTGCTCGCCGCGACCGGCCAGCCCGGGGAACGCGCCGCGAGACGTCTCCGCGGTGCCTGTGGCCCCACCGGAGCGACGGCGCCAACGCGACGGCCGCGCAGCCTCGAGCTCAGAGGGGACGTAGGCGTTCGGGACGCGGTAGCTGTCTGCCTCGGGCTCCAGCGGGAGGAACTCGCGCGGGAGGCGCTCGAACCACTCGTCCGGGATCATGTCCGGGCGCGCGGCCTGCACGGTCAGCGAGACCTCGTATGAGGTGCCGCGGATCGTGCCCCAGGCGGCAGTGAGGAGGTCGTGGTCGAAGGCGTGGCGGATCACCGGGATGAAGACCTCGGACAGCTGCGTGGACAGCCGTCCCACGACCTGGCGCTGGTGCAGCACCTCCACGATGTCCACGTGTTCGCCGGCAGAGGTGCGGACCTGGTTGACCTCCAGGGTCAGCATGACCCGGCCCTCGCCGGTGCGCGGCAGGACGGAATGCAGGTACTCGGCGTGCTGCGACTCGTCGAGCACCTTGATGGAGGAGCCCTGCGGCAGGACGGTGGCCCGCTGCGGGGCCGAGTTCAGGGGGAAGAGCAGGTCCGGGGCGGCCAGGTCCAGGCGCAGGTCGGCATCGACCTCCGTGAAGTCGTCGGCGGCCACCAGGGAGGCCTTCAGGTGCGCCGTGGCCACGGCGTCGTAGCCGGAGGCGACCACGCGGGTGATCGAGGGCCAGTAGCGCTCGGCGTCCTGCGGCGCCAGGTGCCCCACCCGCTGGCCGTTGATGCGCACCGTGATGGTGGTGGGGTCCACGGGGTGGTCCGGCTCGGGGACCAGGATGGCGGGGCCGTCGTAGCTGCGGGGGGTGCCGAGGGGGAGGTCGCCGAAGACGCGGATGATCTCCGCGTCGTAGAAGTTCTCGGTCACGACCTGCAGAGATCCCCGATCGTTCAGGGGGTAGTCGGCCATCGTCGTCCTCTGCCTCTGGGGCGCGCTCCGGGCGCTGCCATCCGCTGCTGCCGGGGACAGTCGGTCTCCCGGTCCCGCCAGTCTGTCACGAGGCGGCGCCTGAGCCGGGGATTGCGGGGCTGTGGGCTGGCACGTCATGGGCGTCTGCCTCAGGGCCTGGCTGCTGCCTGGGCACGCAGCCTCCGGGCGAGCTCGTCGCGGCACTCGATCACGATCCGGCGCAGGGCCGGATCGGCCTGGGCGTGCTCGTCCAGCCACTGCCCGCTGCGCCGCAGGATCGGATCCTGCTCGGGATCGGCCCCCGGAGACAGGTCAGCCGCGGCCGGGAAGAGGCCGCGGACCAGGCGGGTGGCCATGCCGATGGAGCGCTGGGACCACTCGGGCTCGATGACCTCGAAGTAGCGCGTCCGGTACGGGGCCAGCAGGTCCGGGCTGCCGAGCTGGAAGCCCTCGATCGTGGCGGAGAGCAGGTCGTTGGTCAGCTCGTGGCCCAGGATCTCCGCCCACGCCAGGTCCTTGGCGCGTGCGGTGGGCCGTGCCGCGTTCGTGCGGGCCCGACCGATCTGGGAGATGCGGGAGGCATCGCGCTCGGACTCGCGCAGGATCGAGGAGTCCACGGCGTGGTTGGTGGCCACCAGGCCGGTCAGCAGGGACCAGCGCAGGGCAGGGCCCAGGTGCAGACCGGGGATCACGACCTCCCCGCTGAGGAGGTCCTGGGTCAGGCCGTGGGCGGCGCCGTCGCGGTGGCTGAGGCGGGCCAGGGAGGAGGCCAGGCTGCGCTGGCGGTCCGAGCCGGGCTCGGCGGCCTGCAGCTGCCCGATCACCCGCCCCATCAGCCGGCCGCGGATCTGGGGGCGGCGTCGTGCCGGCAGGTACGACTCCAGGGCCTCCTCCGCCTGGCCGAGCACCGTGGTGAACACGGCCTCGTCGGACTCGACGAACAGGTGCTCGATCACCGCCGCGACGAAGTCCTCCGGGTCCAGGCGGGCCTGGCGGACATCGGTCCACAGCGCGGACCACACCACGGCTCGGGCCATGGGGTCCGGGATCGACGACAGCCGGGCCAGCTGATCCTCCCGCGTGGGCTGATCGACCACGATCTCGGCGAAGTCCAGGTCGCGGTCGTTGACCACCAGCACGCCGTCGGCACCTGCCAGAAGCGGCAGCTCGTGGGCCGTGCGCCCGGACAGGGTGAGCTCGACGGTGCGCTGGGGCTCCTGCGCGGACCCCCACACGGAGACGGCGAGCTGATGATCGCGCTCGGAGGCGGGGTCGTGGACGGTGCCCTCCGGGGTCAGGGAGGCCGAGACCAGGGCCCCGTCGGGATCGCGGTGGGTCTGCAGCCGCAGGACGGTGGCCCCGGTGGTGGCCAGCCAGTCGCGGGCCCAGGTGGCGGTGTCGCGCTGGGAGGACTCCTGGAGCACGGCCAGGAAGTCCTCGAGACGCGCGGAGCCGAACGCATGACGGCGGAAGTAGACCCGGCATGCACGCGTGAAGTCCTCGAGGCCCACAAAGGCCACGAGCTGCTTGAGGGCGGCCGCCCCCTTGGCGTAGGTGATGCCGTCGAAGTTCTGCTTGGCCGCTGCCACGTCCGGCACGTCGGCCACGATCGGATGCGTGGTCGACAGGGCGTCCTGGCGGTAGGCCCAGGCCTTGCGCCGCACGGCGAAGCCCGCCCAGGCCTCGGTGAACTGCGTGGCGCTGACCGAGGCGTGGGCTCCCATGAACTCGGCGAAGGACTCCTTGAGCCACAGGTCCTCCCACCAGTGGATGGCCACCAGGTCCCCGAACCACATGTGCGCCATCTCGTGCAGGATCGTGTTCGCGCGGCCCGCCAGCTGCTGGCGGCTGGCGCCGTCCGGGAAGAGGTAGTCCTCGGTGAAGGTGACCAGCCCGGGGTTCTCCATGGCGCCCAGGTTGTACTCCGGGACGAAGGCCTGCTCGTAGGTGTCGAACGGGTACGCCATGTCGAACAGGTCGGTGAAGAAGTCGAGGCCCTGCCGGGTGATCGTGAAGATCTCCTCGGCGTCCAGGTGCTCGGCCATCGAGGCGCGGCACCACAGGTGCAGGGGCAGGTGCTGCGGGCGCTGAGGAGCCGAGGACTCCCACGAGGACTCGGCGCTGACATACGGCCCGGCCAGCACCGACGTCAGGTAGGCCGGGATCGGCAACGTGGGAGAGAACTCGTGGCGGATCGCAGCTGAGCCGTCCTGCGCCGGAGTGCTGACCGGCGTGCCGTTGGAGCGCGCTGACCACTGCTGCGGGGCGGTGAGGCGGAAGACCCACTCGGCGCGCAGATCCGGCTGATCGAAGCACGGCATCACGCGGTGCGCATCGGCCGGCTCGTACTGCGTGTAGAGATAGACCTCGCCGTCCTGCGGGTCGGTGTATCGGTGCATGCCCTCCCCGGAGCGGGAGTAGTGGGCCTCGCCGCGCACGCGCACCCGGTTCTGGGGCTGCAGGCCCTCCAGGCGCAGACGGTCCTCGGCGAAGGCGGCGGCGATCTCCTCGGCGCTGAGGCTGCGGCCGTTGATCTCCAGCTCCAGGACCTCGCCGGTGAAGTCCAGGAACGTCTCATCGGGGCCGTCGGCCCGGTCGAAGGAGAACGTCCAGGCCACCTCCACGGGGAAGGTGCGGCGCGCGGCATCCGGGGCGCCGGTGAGGTCGAGGTCGACCTCGCATCGGTGCGGGTGCACGCGCTCAGTGCGATCGGCTGCTTCTTCACGGGTCAGGCTGGGAGTCGGCACGGACCCATCCTAGGGACAGCTCACCGGTGCCCGTCATCCCGTGGGGAAACAGGGCGGCGGTGCTCGGATGTGTGACACTCATGACGGGCAAGGGGCCCGGCTCCGCGGCGCGGCCGCAGATCCAGCGCAGACGAGGAAGCGACCGCCATAACATGACGAGACTGTTCAGCGGCTATCCGGACGATCTGTCTGGCCAGACGGCCTATGACGAGATGTTCTCCGACCCCAGGGCCGTGCGCGCTCCGTACGACCGGGTGCACGAGGTCCTCGACGGCCTCGACCTGTCCTCCGTGACCGGACGCGACGAGCTCATGGCCCGGTCCTTCCTGGATCGCGGCGTGACGTTCGACTACGCCGGGGAGGAGCGACCCTTCCCGCTGGACATCGTCCCGCGGATCATCCCGCAGGAGGAATGGGAGGTCGTGGAGCGCGGCGTCAAGCAGCGCGTGAAGGCCCTCGAGCACTTCCTGGACGACGTCTACGGCGAGCAGCGGGTGATCTCGGACGGCATCGTGCCGCGGTCGCTGATCACGTCGTCCTCGCACTTCCACCGCTGCGTGTGGGGCTTCCAGCCCGTGGGCGGTGTGCGCATCCACGTGGCCGGCATCGACCTGGTGCGCGACAACCAGGGCGTCTTCCGCGTCCTGGAGGACAACGTGCGCGTGCCCTCGGGCGTCTCCTACGTGATCGAGAACCGCCGCGCCATGATGAAGGGCCTTCCGGAGGCCTTCGTCTCCACGCCGATCCTCGGCGTGGACTCCTACCCGCGACAGCTTCTGCACGCGCTGCGGAGCACGGCCCCGGAGCCCGGCGACGACGCCGTCGTGGTCGTGCTGACGCCCGGGGTGTTCAACTCCGCGTACTTCGAGCACACCCTGCTGGCCGGGCTCATGGGCGTGGAGCTCGTGGAGGGCCGCGACCTGGTGGTGCGAGGGGACCGCGTCTTCATGCGCACCACGGAGGGCGAGCAGCGCGTGGACGTGATCTACAAGCGCATCGACGACGACTTCACCGATCCGCTGCAGCTGCGCCCCGACTCCGTGCTGGGCTGCCCGGGCCTGGTGAACGCAGCGCGCCAGGGCAATGTCACCATCGCCAACGCGATCGGCAACGGCGTGGCCGACGACAAGCTCGTCTACTCCTACGTCCCCGACCTCATCCGGTACTACCTGGACGAGGAGCCGATCCTGCCCAACGTGGACACCTACCGGCTCGAGGAGGACGAGGCCCGCGCCTACGTGATGGAGCACCTCGAGGAGCTCGTGGTCAAGCCCGTGGACGGCTCCGGCGGCAAGGGGATCGTGATCGGCCCGCTGGCCAGCGAGCAGGAGATCGAGGACGTGCGCGCCAAGATCCTCGAGGACCCGCGCGGCTGGATCGCCCAGCCCGTGCTGCAGCTGTCCACCGTGCCCACCTTCGACGGCGAGGGCTTCTCGCCCCGGCACGTGGACCTGCGCCCGTTCTGCGTGAACTCCGGCGATGACATGCACGTCCTGCCCGGCGGGCTCACGCGCGTGGCCATGCAGAAGGGCTCGCTGATCGTGAACTCGTCGCAGGGCGGTGGCTCCAAGGACACCTGGGTGGTCGGTCAGCACCGCTCGGAGCCCACGGATGATCCTGAGACCACCGAGACCGTGGCCGACATGGAGGCCACCGCACCGGCCCACGGCGGGGACTTCGACGAATCCGCCCTGCGCCGCCAGCAGGAGCAGCAGCAGCAGGCGGCCGTCGTCGACGACGCTGCAGCTGTCCGCCGCACCACGGGAGAGGGGAAGCGCTGATGCTCAGCCGCATCGCAGAATCGCTGTTCTGGATCGGGCGCTACATGGAGCGCGCCGACGGCGTGGCCCGGATCCTCGAGGTCCACCTCGAGCGCATCACCCAGCTGCCGGAGCACGAGCAGGGCCCGGAGGCACGGCGGATCATGACCATCATGGGCGTGGAGCCCCAGGCCGATGCCGGCGTGCAGGACATGATCTTCGAGCTCGCCTGGAACACGCAGACGACCACCTCCATCGCAGGCTCCGTGGGAGCGGCGCGCGAGAACGCGCGCCGTGCCCGCGAGATCGTCTCCTCGTCCATGTGGCAGACGCTCAACGCCACCAACTACGGGCTGGCGGATCACCGCAAGGACACCGTGGGCACCTTCCGCATGTGCCAGTGGGCCTCCGAGCGGATCTCCATGACCCGCGGCCTGGCGGACATGACCATGTCGCACGACCAGTCCTGGCAGTTCCTCACCCTGGGCGTCACGCTCGAGCGGGCGGACATGACAGCGCGGCTGCTGTGGACGCGGGCGTCCTCGCGCGGCGGCGCCTCGGAGGCCACCTGGGCGGAGATCCTCGAGTGCGCCGGGGCCTACGAGGCCTTCCTGCGCTCGCGGGGCGGTTCCTTCAACGACGAGTCCGCGACCCGGTTCCTGCTCCTCGACCGCCTGTTCCCACGGACCATCATCTACTCGCTGCGCCGGGCGGAGAAGGTGCTGTCCGACCTCGATCCGGGCGGCGGGCGCCTGGGCGTGTCCAGCGAGGCCCGTCGCATCATCGGCAAGGCGCTCATGGAGCTCGAGTACGACAGCGCCGATGACATCGTGAAGCACCTGCCTCGGCAGCTCAACGACGTCCAGTCCGCCATCAGCCGCGCCTCGAAGGCCGTGAGCGAGAAGTACTTCATCCACGCCCAGGAGGCGTCCTGGTTCGGAGGTGTCCTGTGAGCAGGCTCAAGATCGATCACATCACCCGCTACACCTACGAGGGCACGGTCTCGCGCTCGCACAACGAGGCGCGCATGACCCCGGTCAGCGACGACGAGCAGCACGTCATCACGGCCGAGCTGGCGGTGAAGCCGTCGTCGGCCTCGATCCACAACTACGTCGACTACTTCGGCACCCGGGTGGCCGATTTCGACGTCCCCCACCGCCACACCGTGCTCGAGGTGCGCTCCTCGGCCATTGTGGACGTGGACCGTTCCGCGGCTGCGGAGACCGACGTCGAGAAGGTGGGCTGGAAGCAGCTGCGGGACCCGCACCTGCTCGACACCCAGGCGGAGTACATCGCGCCCACGTCCCTGACCGCGGCCGGCGAGGAGCTCAAGGCCGTGGCCGCGCAGGTGCGCGAGACCGCCGAGACTCCCGATGCCGCAGCCCGGGAGATCCTGCGCCGGATCGCTGAACGGGTCGCCTACGAATCCGGCGTCACCGGAGTGCACACCGACGCCGACGCCGTGTGGAGCGACGCCAAGGGCGTGTGCCAGGACCTCTCCCACGTGGCCATCGCGCTGCTGCGGGAGCTCGGGATCCCGGCACGCTACGTCTCCGGCTACATCCACCCGGACGAGGACGCCGGGATCGGGCAGACCGTGGCGGGGGAGTCCCACGCCTGGCTCGAGTGGTGGGACGGCGACTGGCGCGCCTACGACCCCACCAACCACAAGGCGCTCGACGACAGCCACGTCAAGGTCGGCCACGGCCGCGACTACCGCGACGTCCCCCCGCTGAAGGGCATGCTCACCGGCGGCTCGTCCACCGAGTCCCTCGAGGTCACGGTGGAGATCACCCGGGTCTCCTGAGGGATCCATCGCGGATGCGCGAAGGCGCCGGCCCCGAGGGTCGGCGCCTTCGTCGTCAGCGGCCGGGCCAGGCCGTCCTGCGGATCAGAACGTGAAGTTCTTGGGGATCACCGTGATCCCGGATTCCGTGACGGTGAGGCCGCGCTCGCGGTCCTCCTGCGGGTTCACGCCCACGCGCACGCCCTGCGGGATCACGACGTTCTTGTCCACGATGCAGCGCTCCACGACGGCGTCGTCCTCGACCTTGACGTTGTGCATCAGCACCGACTCGGCCACGCGGGCGTGGTTGCCGACCAGCGCGCGCGGCGACAGGATCGACTCCTGCACCCGGCCGCCGGCCACGATGACGCCGGGAGAGAGGATCGAGTCCGTGGCCACGCCGCCCTCGTGGTACGGCCCGCGCACCAGCTTGGCCGGCGGGGCGACGACCTGGTGGGTGAAGAGCCGCCACTGCTCGTTGTAGAGGTTGAAGATCGGCATGGGCCGCAGCAGATCCATGTGGGCGTCGTAGTAGGAGTCCAGGGTGCCGACGTCGCGCCAGTACTGGCGGTCGCGATCGGTCGAGCCGGGGACGTCGTTGTACGTGAAGTCGTAGACCGCCGCCTCTCCGCGATCGGCGAAGTACGGCATGATGTCGCCGCCCATGTCGTGCTTGGAGTCCTCGCGCTGATCGTCCTCGCGCAGGGCCTCCACCAGGGCGTCGGTGCTGAAGATGTAGTTGCCCATGGAGGCCAGGAACTGACCCGGATCATCGGCCAGGGGCTGCGTGGTCTCGGGCTTCTCCACGAACTGGGTGATGCGGGAGGAGTCCTGCGGATCCGTCTCGATCACGCCGAAGGACTGCACGAGCGACATCGGCTGGCGGACGCCCGCCACCGTGGCCTTGACGCCCTTCTCGATGTGGAAGTCCAGCATCTGGGAGAAGTCCATGCGGTAGACGTGATCCGCGCCCACGACCACCACGTAGTCGGGGCGGGCGTCGTCGATCAGGTTCATGGACTGGAAGATCGCGTTGGCCGATCCCAGGAACCAGTCCTTGCCGGAGCGCTGCTGGGCCGGGACCGAGGCGATGTAGTTGCCCAGCAGGGTGGACAGGCGCCAGGTCTCCGAGAGGTGGCGGTCCATGGAGTGCGACTTGTACTGGGTCAGCACGACCACCTGCAGGTAGCCGGAGTTGACGAGGTTGGACAGGGCGAAATCGATCAGGCGGTACGAGCCGCCGAACGGCACCGCGGGCTTGGCCCGATCCTCCGTCAGCGGCATCAGGCGCTTGCCCTCGCCTCCAGCCAGAACGATGGCAAGGACATTCGGTCGCACCATGATGGAACCTCTCGAGTGAAGACGTCGTTGTCCCGGGGGCCCCGCCCCCAGAGGAGGCGCAGATCACGTCCGCGCACCCGGGCTTACTCAACCCTGAATCGGGACCGATGGGAAGCCGCCTTGCCGCAATTTGCTCGCGCATTTTCGGGTCGGTCGACGGCTGGACGCGCGAAGGTCTCCGTGACGGTGCGACGTGGGTGAATCCGGCGTCCGCATATGGGCAGTGCGGGCGGGGGGACTGTAGTGTCGATCACGTGCGCATCGACATCATCTCCAAAGAGTTCCCGCCCGCCATCTACGGAGGCGCCGGCGTCCATGTGGCCGAGCTGTCCCGGGTCCTGGCCCCGCTGGTGGACCTGAACGTCCGCTGCTTCGGCGAGCCCCGCGAACCGGACTTCCACGGCGCGTCCGTGAAGGCCTATCCCGTGCCCACCGACCTCCAGGGCGCCAATGCCGCGCTCGAGACGCTGGGCACCGATCTGACCATGGTCGACGACATCGCCGGCGCCGACCTGGTCCACTCCCACACCTGGTACGCCAACTTCGCCGGGCACCTGGCCGGGCTCATGCACGGCATCCCGCACGTGGTCTCGGCCCATTCGCTCGAGCCGCTGCGCCCGTGGAAGGCCGAGCAGCTGGCCGGCGGGTACGCGCTGTCGTCGTTCGTGGAGAAGACCGCGTACATGGGCGCCTCCGCGATCATCGCCGTGTCGGACGGCATGCGCCGCGACATCCTGCGCTCCTACCCGGAGGTCGACCCCGAGAAGGTGCACACCGTGCACAACGGGATCGACGTCGAGCAGTGGGACCGCGACGAGTCCACCGATGTCCTGGAGACCTACGGGATCGACCCGTCCCGGCCCTCCGTGGCCTTCGTGGGACGCGTGACCCGGCAGAAGGGCGTGCCCTTCCTGCTGCGGGCCATGAAGCAGCTCGATCCCTCCGTGCAGCTCGTGCTGTGCGCCGGCGCCGCCGACACCCCCGAGCTCGGCGCCGAGGTCAATCAGCTGATCGACGAGCTGAAGTCCACCCGCGACGGCGTGGTCCTGATCGAGAAGATGCTCCCGCGCCGGGAGGTCATCCAGATCCTCTCCCACTCCACCGCCTTCGCCTGCCCGTCGATCTACGAGCCGCTGGGCATCGTGAACCTCGAGGCCATGGCCTGCGGCTCCGCCGTGGTGGCCACCGCCACCGGCGGCATCCCCGAGGTGGTCGTGGACGGCGAGACCGGCCGCCTGGTCGAGATCGAGCAGGTCGACGACGGCTCCGGCACCCCGCTGGATCCCGAGAAGTTCATCTCGGACTTCGCCGCGGCGCTGACCGATGTCCTCTCGGATCCCGAGCGGGCGCGGGAGATGGGCCGCGCCGGGCGCAAGCGCGCCGAGGAGCACTTCGCCTGGGAGGCCATCGCCGAACGCACCCTGGAGGTCTACCGCGCGGCGATCGAGCGGAACTGATCGCTTCCGGCTCGCGGGCCGCCGACATCCCTCCGGGGAGTCGGCGGCCCGCTCGCGTCCTTGGTGAGTCCCAGGCTGTGCTAAAGTAGTCGGCGTTGCTCAGCGACCGGCCGGTTCCCGGCAGTATCGTGAGTCACCCGCGCGGGTGGCGGAATAGGCAGACGCGCTAGCTTGAGGTGCTAGTCCTCGTATTAGAGGGTGGGGGTTCAAGTCCCCCTCCGCGCACGATGTGATGTCTCAGTACATCGGAAACACCCCGAACCCTCAGGTTCGGGGTGTTTTTCGTTGTGGCTGGTACTTCCGCGTGGGGTCCAGGGTGAGCTCGCGGAGGATCTCTCCGGTGGCCTTGGCCACGATGGTGATCTCGCGGTCCTCAACGATCAGAACGACGTGGGTTCGGGCGTGGGCTCGGCCGATGCCGATGTGGAAGAGCTGGCCGTCGTAGCGCAGCGTGACTTTGCCCGTGGCGTCGATCTTGTCGGTGCGGAACCGGGTCGTGGCCGGCGCCAGGGGCCCTGGGGTGTCCTTCGGTGCGGCGATGTAGGCGGCGTACGGGGTGGTCTTCTTCGCTGAGTGGATCCGCTGAGTGTTGTAGATCTCGCGGAACTGATCGAGCAGGGCCTGCAGGCCCGGCAGGTCTGCTGGTGGGGGCTGGGCTGCCAGCCACTTCTTCAGGGTCTGCTGGAAGCGCTCGACTTTGCCCTGGGTCTGCGGGTGGCCTCCGCGGCCGTTGCGCTGTTCGATGCTGCGGGAGCGCAGCAGCTTCTCGAAGGCGTTGACTCCGCCGCGGTAGCGGGCGGTGTAGACCAGCCCGTTGTCGGTCAGGGTCGAGGCCGGGGGCCCGTAGATCTTGGTGGTGGCGGTGAAGGTCTCGACCACGATCGCGCCGGTGATGCGCTGGTGAGCGGAGATGTGCAAGGCCATGCGGGAGTAGTCATCCAGCCAGGTGATGATCTCCACGTCGTGCTCGCGCCAGGCCTGCGCTGAGGGTCGAGGTGGTGTTGCCGGAGCTGGGGGCGCTGGTGGGGTCAGGGCGGTATGGGTGAAGTCGGATTGCCAGCAGGAGTTGGGCAGGTCGGCTTCGAAGCGGTGCAGCGAGGACTTGGGACGCTTGCGGGGTTGGGCGGTGATGAGTCCTTCGCGCTGCAGGATCCGGGCGATCGTGGCTCGGGAGGGGATGGGCAGCTCGGGTCGGGTGGTGGCCAGGGTCGCGGCGATGGTGGCCGGGCCGGCGTCGAGGCCTTGGGTGGTGAGCTCGGCGCGCAGGGCGGTGATCGCGCGGATCGTGGCTGGTGGGGTGGCTGCGGGGTGTCCGTGGGGTGTGGAGGGCTTGGTGTAGTAGGCGGCTGTGCCTTCGCGGGCCCACTGTCTCAATAGCTTGGAAACCATCGAGGGTGAGACGCCGTAGGCCCGTGCTGCTTGGGCTTGGGTGAGGGTTCCGGTGGTCACGGCGGTGATGATCTGGCGGCGGCGGGTCATGTCTCATCGTGGGTCCGCTGGTGTTGATGAGGTTTTGAGACATGTGGTGACGAGGTAGTGAGACTCAACACC
>NZ_SCNB01000015.1:0-65831 GCF_005502825.1 Kocuria sp. 2SI
CCCCCTACCGCCGAGTGGATACCTGATTGCGCTATAGGTGCGAACAGCGCAACTGGGGATCCACTCGGCGGTAGGGGGAGGGGTCAGCCGAGCGGGGAGGCCTGGTCGTGCGGGGTGCTCGCGCGGTCCGGGGTGAGCGGATCGCCGCCGGCGGTGCCGCGCCACAGGGCGATCCCGCGCATGCCGTGGAAGACCACCAGGGTGGCCGCGGTGCCCAGGGCGATGCCCGCGAACTGGATCCCGAACGCATCCCACGTGTAGTCGGCGATGCCGATGATCATGGCCACGGCCGCCGTCGTGAGATTCACCGGGTGGGAGAAGTCCACGCGGTTCTGCACCCAGATGCGCACGCCGAGCATGCCGATCATGCCGTAGAGCACCGTCGCGGCACCGCCCAGCACGCCCGGCGGAACCGTGGCGATCGCGGCGCCGAAGACCGGGAAGAACGACAGCAGCAGGGCCACGATCGCCGCGACCCAGTAGGCGGCCGTCGAGTAGACCTTGGTCGCGGCCATGACGCCGATGTTCTCGGCGTACGTGGTGGTGCCGGAGCCGCCGCCGGAGCCGGCCAGGATGGTCGCGAGGCCGTCGGACATGATCGTGCGCCCCAGCACGGGATCCAGGTCCTGACCGGTCATCAAGGCCACCGACTTCACGTGCCCGATGTTCTCGGCCACGAGCACCAGGATCACCGGCACGAACAGCCCGATCAGCGAGACGTGGAACTCCGGGGCGTGGAACTGCGGCAGCCCCAGCAGGCCCTCGGCCTCCCAGGCGGCGCTGATCGCTGAGAAGTCGACCTCCCCGCGCACCACCGCCGTGAGATACCCGATCACCACGCCCACCAGGATGGACAGCCGGCCCAGGATCCCGCGGAAGAGCACGGACGTGAGGATGATCGCCAGCAGGGTCACCAGCGCCGTGGTGGGCGCGAGCATGAAGTTGTCCTTGGCCGCAGGGGCCAGGTTGAAGCCGATCAGCGCCACGATCGTGCCCGTGACCAGCGGGGGCATCAGCGCTGAGAGCCAGCCGGTGCCGGCCACCTGCACGATCACGCCGATCAGGAACAGGGCGGCGCCCGCCATGACCACGCCGCCCAGCGCGCCGCCGGGGCCGTACTGGCCGATGGCCGCAGAGATCGGGGCGATGAACGCGAACGACGAGCCCAGGTACGACGGGACCAGCCCGCGCGTGATCACCAGGAACAGGATCGTGCCCAGCCCGGAGAAGAACAGGGTGGTCGACGGAGGGAAGCCCGTGATCAGCGGGACCAGGAAGGTCGCCCCGAACATGGCCACCACGTGCTGGGCACCGATGCCGATGGTGCGCGGCCAGGACAGCCGCTGCTGCGGGTGCACGACGGCGCCGGCGGCCACGTTGCGGCCGTCTCCGTGCAGCGACCAGCTCAGCCCGGCGCGGGCCAGGAAGCCGTGCTCGGCAGTGGCATCACCTGCGCGGCGGGCTGTTTCGGGGTCACGAGACGAATCGGAGCTGTAGGACGAGTCGGGGCCGGAGCGGTGCTGGTCCGGCCGGGGAGCGGAGCTGCTCATGGGCGATCTCCTGGAGGAGGGAGGGAAGGCACGGGCCGCGAAGGCGCTCGCGCGATGATCGCGGATCAGAGTAGCCCGCGGCCGGGATCCGCGACGGCCCCGACCGCGACGATGCGGCGGCCGTCGGGAAGTCGTGACGTCGTCGCGGCCTGTCGGGGGAAGGCGGCTCAGCCGAGCAGGTGCACGAGCGCGGTGAGGACGAAGCCCAGGCCGACGGCGATGAAGAAGCAGCTGGCGATCACGTCGAAGCCCGAGCGGAAGCGGTCGATCACCGGGGCGAGTCGCCGCTGCGAGGCCGCCAGCGCCACGAGCCCGAACCACACGACGGTGAGCACGATCAGGGTCCCGACCACGATCGCCGTCTGGAGGCTGACGATCCTGCTGGTGAGGAACGGGGAGAAGATCGCCCCGAAGAACACGAGCGCCTTGGGGTTCGACAGGTTGGTGGCCAGGCCACGCAGATAGGCATCCGCTCCGGCAGGAGCGGCCGTGCGGTCCCGTCCGACAGCCTGCTGCTGCGCGGTCGTGGCGTCCGAGGAGGCGCCGCGTCGGCGCGCGGCCCGCCAGGACCGCAGACCGGTGGCGCCGATGAGGATCAGCATGAGCCCGCCCAGCAGCTCGAGCCAGCTCATCAGCCAGGGCAGAGCCTGCAGCAGCGCGGAGAGCCCGAACAGGGCGCCGAGCAGCCAGACGGTCGCCCCCGTCGTGATGCCGAGCGCCGCCAGCAGACCGGCCCGGCGCGAGCGCGTGATGGACTGCTGGAGCACCAGGACCATGTCCGGACCGGGTGCGGCCACGGCGACCGTCCAGATCAGTGCCAGGCCCGGCAGCTGGGCGAGCTCCATGCGATCAGCCTCTCGAGCGCTCGCGCAGCAGCCACTGCGCCAGGGTGTCCAGCGCGATGCCGATCAGCCCGATGAGGAGGATGACCACGAGCATCTCGTCGTAGGCCAGGCGATCGCGAGCATTGAGGATCTCATAGCCGAGTCCCGAGGACACGCCGAGCATCTCGGCCGGGACGATCACGACCCACGCGATGCCCAGCGCCAGGCGCACGCCCGTCATGGTGAAGGGGCGGATGCTCGGCAGCACCACGGTGCGCAGGATCTCCGGGCGGGTGGCCCCCAGAGTCCGGGCCACTCGCACATGCAGCGGATCCAGCGCGGCCACGCCGGAGGCGGTGTTCAGCGCGACTGGCCAGACCGCCGCGATCGCCAGTCCGCACAGCAGCCGCCACAGGCTCGTGGCAGCGTCCTGCAGCACCACGCAGCACACGTGATCGCGCCATGCATCGCCCAGGAAGCGCTGGATCCCGCCGACGGACTGCGCCGCCGCGGCCGCGTTGAAGGGATCGACCACCGTGTATCCGCCGATCACCCCGTTGTTCAGGGCGGGGAGCATGTCCGAGGGCGCCATGGGCAGCAGCTGCACGGTGCCCTCGTCCGCCGACGGATCTGTCGAGGTGCTGCCGCCCTGCGACGCCGTGTAGGCCGCACCAGCGCGCCCCATCGCACCTGATGGGCTGCGCTGGTGCGGCTTCAGCGCTGTCCAGCCGGCAGGCACGCCGCCCGGGCAGCCGATCCCTCGAGGGGACGCGGTTGGTGACGGATCTACACCCCATCACCGCTGAGGGGGTGCAGATCCGTCACCAACCGGGCATGCGAGGTCCAGGACGCACAAGGGCGCCCCCCTCGAGACCGAGGGGGCGCCCTTGTGCGTCGTCAGTTCCGAAGGATCAGCCGATCACGCCGTCGACCAGCGCCTTGGCCTCGCGCTGCACGAGCTTGAGGTGCTCCTCGTCCACGAAGGACTCGGCGTAGATCTTGTAGACGTCCTCGGTGCCCGACGGGCGCGCGGCGAACCAGGCGCGGTCCGTGGTGACCTTGAGCCCACCGATGGGCGCGCCGTTGCCGGGAGCCTCGGTGAGCTTGGCCGTGATGGGGTCGCCGGCCAGGGTCTCGGCGGTGACCTGCTCGGGCGACAGCTTCTTCAGCGCCGCCTTCTGCTCGCGATCGGCGGGGGCGTCGATGCGCTGGTAGACCGGTGCGCCGTACTGCTCGGTGAGCTCCGCGTAGCGCTGCGACGGGGTCTTGCCGGTCACCGCGATGATCTCCGCGGCCAGCAGCGCCAGGATGATCCCGTCCTTGTCGGTGGTCCACACGGAGCCGTCCTTGCGCAGGAACGACGCACCGGCGGACTCCTCGCCGCCGAAGCCCAGGGAGCCGTCGAGCAGGCCCGGCACGAACCACTTGAAGCCCACGGGGACCTCGACCAGACGGCGGCCCAGGGACTCGGCCACGCGGTCGATGATCGTCGAGGACACCAGCGTCTTGCCGATCCCGGCGTCGGCGCGCCAGCCGTCGCGGTGGGCGAAGAGGTAGTCGATCGCCACGGCCAGGTAGTGGTTGGGGTTCATCAGCCCGGCGTCCGGGGTGACGATGCCGTGACGGTCGGAGTCGGCGTCGTTGCCGGTGGCGATGTCGTACTTGTCGCGCTGCTGGATGAGCGAGGCCATGGCGCTGGGGGAGGAGCAGTCCATGCGGATCTTGCCGTCCCAGTCCAGGGTCATGAACGCCCACTGGGGGTCGACCTCCGGATTGACCACGGTGAGGTCCAGCCCGAAGCGCTCGCCGATCTCCTTCCAGTACGCGACCGAGGCCGAGCCCATGGGGTCCGCGCCGATGCGCACGCCGGCGCGCTTGATGGCCTCGAGGTCGATGATCTCCGGCAGCGCGGAGACGTAGCTGTCCAGGTAGTCGAACGACTGGGTGGTCTCCGCGGCACGCGCCTCCTCGAGCGGAATGCGCTTGACGTCTGCGTTGCCGCCCTCGAGCAGCTCATTGGCGCGATCGGCGATCCAGCCGGTGGCGTCGGTGTCGGCGGGGCCGCCGTGGGTGGGGTTGTACTTGAAGCCGCCGTCGGCCGGCGGGTTGTGCGACGGAGTGATCACGATGCCGTCGGCGAGATCGCGCTCGCGGTCCTTGTTGTAGGTCAGGATCGCGTGCGACAGCGCCGGGGTGGGCGTGTAGCCGTCGCGGGAGTCCAGCAGGACGGTCACGCCGTTGGCGGCCAGCACCTGCAGGGCGGTGTCCTGGGCCACGGCGGAGAGCGCATGCGTGTCCTGGCCCATGAACAGCGGGCCGGTGGTGCCCTCCTGCGCGCGGTACTCCACGATGGCCTGCGTGATGGCGGCGATGTGGGTGTCGTTGAACGAGGACTTCAGGGAGGACCCGCGGTGCCCGGAGGTGCCGAAGGCGACCCGCTGGCCGGGATCCGAGAGATCCGGGGTGCGCGAGGCGTAGGCCTCGAGCAGCTCGGAGAGGTCGACGAGGTCTTCGGGAAGGGCGACGGTGCCCGCGCGATCAGTCATGCCTCTCAGAGTAGTCAGCCCACGTGGGGCCGGTCACGCGATTGACCGAGTTGTGGTCAGTTCGTCCGGTACCGCTCAGAGCTCGTCCAGCTGCGCCCGGGACGGGTACGACGGCTGCGCGCCCTCGCTGCGCGTGGCGATCGCGCCCACGCGCATGGCCAGCTCGACGGCCGCCGGGAGCTCGGTGCCGGCGGCCAGCGCTGCGGCCAGCGTTCCCGTCACGGAGTCGCCTGCGCCCGTGGTGTCGACCGCCTGCACCCGATGACCGGCGACCCGCTGCGCCTGCGTCCGCCCGTCGCGGGTGCGCAGCAGGACCGCGCCGTCCGGGCCCAGGGTCACGACGGCATCCGCCACTCCGGTGGTCTCGGCCAGGCGCTGCCCGGCGCGCTGCCACTGCGAGTCGTCGTCGGGGATCTCGGTGCCGCTGAGCTGCGTCATCTCGTGGGCGTTGACCACGAGCAGGTCGGTGCGCTCTAGCAGCTCGGGCTCGGGCTGGCGGAAGGGGGAGGGGTTGAGCACGACCGTCACGCCGGCGTCGTGCGCTGCGCGGGCGGCGGCGATCACGGTCCCGGCCGGGATCTCGAAGGTCAGCGCGAGCGTGCGCACACCGTCGAAGAGCTCCGGGGTGATGCGCTCCGGGGCGACCTCTCCGTTGGCGCCGGGGGAGATGACGATCGTGTTCTCGCCGTCCTCGGAGACGGTGATGACGGCGGTGCCGGTGGCGGTGTCTGACAGGGATGCGACGTGGGCGGTGTCCACGCCGTGGCCCTCGAGCGACTCCAGGAGCATCTGGCCGTGGGGGTCATCGCCCACCGCGCCGACCATCCGCACACGGGCGCCGAGCCGAGCCGCCGCGACGGCCTGGTTGGCCGACTTGCCGCCGGGAGCCGTGCTCAGCGGGCCGCCCTGGACGGTCTCGCCCGGCTCGGGATGGCACTGGGTGCGCACCACCAGATCGGCGTTCAGCGAGCCGATGATGACGACGTCGCCGTCGGTAGCAGGGTAGCGGTCGGTCATCGTGCGGCTCCTGGCTGGTGGCTGTCGTCGGTGTCCTGCGTTCCGTCGTCGGAGGTCTCGACCATCTCAGGGATGCGCCGATGGGCTTCCGGCACGGCGCCGTCGCGGACCTGCAGCCGAGCCGTGGCCTCCAGGACGAGCTCCCAGAAGCCGTCGACGTCCAGGCCCGTGGCGGCGGCGGTGAGCAGGTCCGGGTCCTCCGGGCCGCGCCGGTCGACGACGGTCATGCCGGTGGTCAGCTCGCCCGAGCACTCGATGTCGATCGGCGCGCGGCGCAGCGTCAGCAGCTCGGGGCGGATCACGGCGGCGACGGCCACGGGGTCGTGGCAGGGCGGATCCGAGAAGTCCTGGTTGTCCTGATAGGCCGCCCGGTAGCTGGAGATGAGGTCCACGGCGATCTGTCCTGCGTCGGTGCCGAGATCCGCGAACGATCGTTCGACGTCCTGCGTGGCCACGGCCTGGTGCGTGACGTCCAGGCCCACCATGGTCACCGGCCAGCCTGCGGCGAAGACGATGCGCGCGGCCTCCGGATCCACGGCGATGTTGAACTCGGCCACGGGCGTGATGTTGCCGTCGGCGATCGCCCCGCCCATGAGCACGACCTCGCGGACGCGCTCGACGACCTCCGGGGCCTTCTGCGCCGCCAGCGCCAGATTCGTCAGCGGGCCCAGGGCGATCAGCGTCAGCGTGCCCGGCTCGGCCGCCCGGAGCTCGCGGATGATGAGGTCCACCGCGTGCTCGTCCGACAGCTGCGCCTGCGGCTCGGCCAGTACGAGCTGTCCCAGGCCGGTGTCGCCGTGCACGTGGCCGGCGGTCTGCGGCTGGCGCTCGAGCGGATCCGCGGCCCCGGCTGCCACCGGCGCGCCCAGGCCGATGGCCTCCGTCAGCGCCAGTGCGTTGCGGGTGACCTTCTCGAGGGTCTGGTTGCCGCCCACCACGGTCACCGCGGTCACGTCCAGCTCCGAGCTGCCGTGGGCGAGCATGAGGGCCAGGGCGTCATCCACGCCCGGATCGCAGTCGATGATCACGCGTCGTCGAGTCATGCCCTCAGTATCCAACTCGGCACCGACGCCCGCATCTGCTCTCGTCGTCCGGCCCCTGGCCCCTCGCCCCGATGCACATCCGCCCACCCGCGAGCGGCCGATTCCTCACCGTCTCGACGCGCAATCGGTGCAGAATCTCCCGCTCGATGAGGGAAGGGTGCGGAATCGACCGGTCGCGGGGAGATGAGTGAGGTATGAGGGCCTCGGGGAGCGCGTCGCTGCGGGGCCGCTCGAGGAGCGGGTGCCCGTGGCAAGTGCCCGCCGCGACGACGGCAGCCGTCAGCGGCGGGATTCGGGGCTGCGGCTCGGGTCGCTGGGGATCACGCGGTTCACGATGGCAGTCACGATCAGCGCGATCACGATGACGGCGGCGATGCGCAGGAACGAGTTCTGCACTCCGCCGAGCAGGAGGTTGGCCACCACCAGGGTGATGACGATGGTGACCAGGGTCGACAGGATTCTCATGCCATCACTGTCTCATGATCGCCCTCGGCCGCACAGGGCTGCCCACACGCGGTCGGATGCCGACGCTGCGGCCGGATCAGCGCGCGAGCGCCTCGCGGATGGGGGTGTCCCCACGGCCGTACTCGATGAACTTCCCGACGGTCTCCGTCATGTCCAGGGCGTCGACGATCGTCTGGGCGACGTCGCTGCGGGAGATGTTCCGCTCCCCGTTCGGTCCGGCGGACTCGCGGTCGCCGCCGAACTCCTCGAGGGGGCCGAGTCCGATCGTGCCGGTCGGCTCGTCGTCGGTGAGGAAGCCGGGGCCCAGGATGGTCCAGTCCAGGTCGGAGCGGCGCAGGGTCTCATCCGCCTCCGCCTTGGCCTGAACGTAGGGGTAGAACCCGTGGTCCTCGCTCAGGCCGTGCTCGAGCGTGGAGCCCTGGTAGGAGACCATCACGTAGCGCTTGACGCCTGCGCGCTGCGCGGCGTCGATCGAGCGCTGGGCGGCATCGCGGTCCACGGCGAACGTGGTCTCCGGGCCAGCCCCGCCTGCTCCGGCGGCCCACACGACGGCGTCGTGGCCGGCGATCGCGGCATCGAGCTGCTCGGTGCTCGCCTCCTGCAGGTCGAGGACGAGCGGCGTGGCGCCGATGGCTTCGATCCCCGTCTTCTGGTCGGCGGAGCGGATCACCGAGGTGACCTGGTGCCCTGCCTCGACCAGCTTGCGCCCGGCGATCATGGCGACGGCTCCGTGGCCGCCCAGGATGACGATCTTCGACATGGCTCCTCCTCAAGGATGCGTGTGTCCAGGACAACGGAGTCCTTCAGCGCACTCCACGGGGCCAGCCGATGCAGGCGACGGGGTCGGCTCAGCTCAGCAGGCGCCGCCGATCATGCCGAGGCCGCAGAAGGCATGGACCACGCAGAGCAGGAGCACGAGCGCGGCCGAAGCGCGGCAGGCTCAGAGTACGCCCCTGTGATGCACATCACTCCGCATGACGGCGTGGGTCAGTCGACCTTGATCTCGCCCATCTCGCCCCAGCCGTCGGCGCTGATCTGCTCGGAGATGATCTGCGGGGTGGCGGTGAGGTACTGCGGGAACTCCTGCTGCATCTTCTTGAAGTGATCGGAGTTCACGTGGGCCTCGGCGGCGTCGTCGTCGAAGCCCTCGACCAGGACGAACTCGTTGGTGTCCGCCACCGAGCGCGACCAGTCGAAGAACCGGTTGCCGGGCTCGGCGCGGGTGGCCTCGGTGAACTCGCGGGAGATCTCCGGCCAATGGGCCGAGTGCTCGGGCTTCACGGGGAACTTCACGACGATGAAGATCATGGGGGTCTCCTTCTGCGGTGGGACGGGTTCGGGGATCACGCTATCGCACGGAAGCGCTCCTGGGGCGGGGCGGCCAGGCACTCGCGGAGGGCTGGGTCGAGCCCGGAGGTGATCCGGTCGGCGAGCACGAGCAGTCCGATCTCCGCACCGGGCCGGCCGATGAGCTGGATCCCCATGGGCACCTGAGCGTTGGTGACCTCCGAGCGCACGATCGTCGTGGGGACGACGACGGCGGGCAGTCCGATCACATTGATCAGCGAGGTCCAGGGGGTGTAGCGGCACTGGCGCTCGTAGTCCTGATCGGCGGAGGCGGGATCGGTGGGCTGGAAGCCCTCCCACCACCAGCCGTGGGGCCTGGGCGTCTGGGCCAGCGCCGGCGTCATCACGACATCCCAGCGGTCCCAGTCCTGCAGCGCGCGGCGCTCCATGTCCCGCAGCGTGCGGATGGCTCTCACCAGATCAGATGCCGTGCGCTGGCCCGCGCGGCGGCGGTACTCCTGCGCCAGCCCGGTGAGCAGCGGCTCCTGCTCGGGACTCAGCGGCGCAGCGCCCACGGAGGCGGTCCACAGCTGGAAGAAGGCCTCCGGGTAGGCGGGGTCGTGGCGGATGTCGGCGTCCTGGACGTCGTGGCCCGCTGCGCGCAGGACGTCGACGCCCGCCTGCAGAGCCTCGGCGGCCTGCGGGGACACCGGCGTGGGGTGCGCGGCCTCGAAGGCCGAGGAGATGCTCACGCCGATCGACAGCGACCGGCTGCCCCACGGCGGCTCGCCCTGCTGCGCAAGCCGCACGGCCTGCTCCGCCGGCCCCGGCCTGGCAGGAAGGTCCGACGGCGGCCCCCACGGATCCCGCGCAGCCGCAGCCCCCGGCGAGCAGACGGGTCGGAAGCTGCGATTGTCCCCGACGGCTCCGGGTGCGGGCTGGGTGAGGCCGTCGAAGACCAGTGCGGCATCCAGGGCCGTGCGTGCGATCGGCCCGTTGACGGCGAGCATCCCGTGATCGCGCAGACCGTCTCCGGTGGGCACCGTGCCGCGGCCGGGCTTGAGCCCGATCAGCCCGCAGGCGGCCGCGGGGATGCGGATGGAGCCGCCGCCGTCGGAGCCCACGGCAGCGGGGATGATCCCGGCGGCCACCGCGGCGGCCTGCCCGCCGGAGGAGCCCCCGGGGTCGGCCTGCAGGTCCCACGGATTGCGGGTCACCGGTCCCAGCAGGTTCTGGCTGTAGCAGTTGAGCCCGAACTCGGGCACCTGGGTCTTGCCCAGCAGCTGCGCGCCCAGGGCGCGATGCAGCTGCGCGGTCTCGTCGTCGGCCTCCGCGACCGGCGCGCAGTCCCGCCCCTCCGCGGCCACGGCGCGGGAGCCCGAGGTCGTGGGCTGGCCCTGGACGTCGTGCAGGTCCTTGAGCGGCATGGGCATCCCGTGCCAGCGTCCGCGCTGCGCGGCAGGCAGGGCGTCCAGCGCGGTGGCGCGCTCGTCCGCCGCCTCCCCAGACTCCAGGTGCACGAAGGCGCCCAGCGCAGGGCCGTGCTGGTCCGACTCCGCGGCGCGCGCCCGACGCAGTGCGGCAGCGGCCACGTCCCGGGCAGAGGCGCGACCGCACTGCAGGGCATCCTGCAGGGCGGTCGCGTCGGTGAGCGGGAGGCTCAGCTCCACGGGTTCTCCATGCCCATGTACTGGACCTCCGTGTACTCCTCGATGCCCTCGGCTCCGCCCTCGCGGCCCATGCCGGACTGCTTGATGCCGCCGAACGGGGTGGCGGCATTGGAGATCACGCCGACGTTGAGCCCCAGCAGGCCGAAGTCCAGTCGATCACCGATGCGATGGGCGCGCTTGAGGTCCTCGGTGAAGACGTAGGAGGCCAGGCCGTACTCGGTCGAGTTGGCCAGGGCCACGGCGTCGTCCTCATCCGTGAAGGTGAGGATCGGGGCGACGGGGCCGAAGATCTCCTCGCAGGCCGCACGGGCGTCGCGGGGGACGTTCGCCAGGACGGTGGGAGCGTAGAAGTAGCCCTTCTCGCCGATGCGCTCACCGCCGGTCAGCACCGTGGCGCCGCGCTCGACGGCATCGTCCACGAACGAGGAGATGGACTCGAGCGCCTTCTTCTCGATCAGCGGACCGACCTCCGAGCCGTCCTCGGTGCCGTCGCCGACCTTCTGGGCGCCGATGGCCTCGGCCAGGCGTCGGCCGAACTCCTCGGCCACGGACTCGTGGACCAGCATGCGGTTGGCGGAGGTGCAGGCCTCTCCCATGTTGCGCATCTTGGCGGCCAGGGCACCTGCCACGGCCTTGTCCAGGTCAGCGTCCTCGAAGACCAGGAAGGGCCCGTTGCCGCCGAGCTCCATGGAGGTGCGCAGCACGTTGTCCGCGGCGGCCTTGAGCAGGTTCTTGCCCACGCCGGTGGAGCCGGTGAACGAGACCTTGCGCAGGCGCTCGTCCTGCATCAGCGGCTCGGAGATGGAGGAGGCCGAGGCCGAGGGCACGACGCTGAGCACGCCGGCGGGCAGACCAGCATCCAGCATGATCTGCGCGAAGTACAGCGAGGTCAGCGGGGTCAGGCGCGCGGGCTTGAGCACCATGGTGCAGCCGGCGGCGACCGCGGGGGAGATCTTGCGCGTGGCCATGGCCAGCGGGAAATTCCAGGGCGTGATCAGCAGCGCCGGGCCCACGGGCTTGTGGCGCACGACCATCCGCAGGTTCCCCTCCGGGGTGTCGGCGTAGCGGCCGTAGTGGCGCACGGCCTCCTCCGAGAACCACCGCAGGAACTCACCGCCGTAGGTGACCTCTCCCAGGGCCTCCGCGAAGGGCTTGCCCATCTCCAGGGTCATCAGCAGCGCCAGGTCCTCCCGGCGCTCCTGGACCAGGTCGAAGGCGCGGCGCAAGATCTCCGAGCGCTCGCGGGCCGGGGTGCGGGCCCAGTCCTCCTGTGCGGCCGAGGCCGCGTCCAGCCCGGCCAGCGCGTCCTTCTCGGTGCCCGAGGCGATGGAGGCCAGGACCTCGCCGGTGGCGGGGTTCTCGACGTCGAAGGTCTCGCCACCGGAGGCATCGCGCCAGGTGCCCTCGATCAGGATCCCCTTGGGGGTGCGCTCGAGCAGATCGCGGATGATCTCCTGGCGCTGGTCGGGCGAGGCATCGGTGAAGGAGGACTGCGAAGCGGTCATGGAGTACAGCCTTTCGACAAAGTGAGCGCGCCGGTTCGCGGGCAGTATCCCTGGGCCGTCAGCCGGTGGGCGCGGATTCAGCTGATCGCTGTGTTCTGCCTCTCAGCCTAGGGGGTCTCGCTGACAGCACAAGGCTTCCCGGAGGAGGTCTCAGCCCTTGATCTCGGAAGGATCCAGGGGCTCGGCGGCGGGGCCGTCGTCGTCGGAGTCCACGGCCTTGGGGCCCAATGAGGCGTCCTGCCAGCTCAGCGCCGTCCAGGTGCTGCCATCGCCCTCGATCACGACCACTCCGGTGTTGCCCAGTCCCTCCCGCGCAACGAACGCGGGGCTGAGGTTCCGGCATCGCGAGGCGCTCCAGGCGCGGATCATGGCGCCGTGCGAGAACAGGGCGGCCGTCTGCACACCGGAGTCCAGGACCTCCTGCACGACCTCGTCGAAGCGGCGCAGGACGTCGTGACCGTCCTCCCCGGAGCCGGGAACTGCCTCGTGCATCCGGCCCTGCCCCCAGCCGAACACCGTGCTCAGGTAGGTGTGCACGGAGGCGTCGTCGCCGGCCATCTCCAGGTCCCCGGCTCCGATCTCGCGCAGGCCCGGGCGGATGGCGGGCTCGAGGCCCAGCGCGTCGGCCAGCGGCCGAGCCGTGAGCTGGGTGCGCACGAGGCTCGAGGCGTAGAGGGCTTCGATCCCAGCGCCGGCCAGGGCCTCCGGCAGCGCCTCCGCCTGCTGCCGGCCGAGCTCGGTCAGGCCCGGGCCGGGCTCGCCCGTGTCCAGCAGGCGCTGCACGTTGGACGGGGTCTGCCCGTGGCGGATCAGGTAGAGCCTCATGGCGGGCGGGGTCCTCTCGTCGGTGGTCGTCTCCACTCTACGGAGCGGGCCCGGCCGCGGGCTCAGCCGTCGCGGCGGCGCTGCAGGGCCGCCTTGAGCTCCTCCTCGGCCTCCGGGCCCGGGCGGATGCCGCGCGGCAGGCGCAGCATCAGCACGACGCCGGCGAGGAGCCAGACGCCGAGCATGAGATACGACTGCCAGGCCAGCGTCACGGAGATCGGGGTGAGCCCGGGGATGTAGACCAGCAGCAGGGCCGCGCACAGCACGGCGGCCACGCCCCCGATCACCACGCCGCCGCGCCTCTTGCCGCCGATGCGCAGCGGGCGGTCCATCTGCGGCTGCGTGCGCCGCAGGATCACGAACGTGACCGCCACGAGACCGTAGGTCAGCACGATCAGGGGCGAGCTGGCATCGACCGCCCAGTTGAGCATGGGGGCCCCGAAGAACGGCGCGATCGCCGAGAGCACCCCGATGAACAGCAGCGCGTTGACAGGAGTGCGGTGCCTGGGGTGCATCTTCCCGAACCAGCGGGGCAGCATCCCGGAGTTCGCCATGGCCCACAGCAGCCGCGAGGCGCCCATGAGGAACGCGATCCAGGAGGTGATGATCCCGGCCAGCCCCCCGGCGATCACGACCTTGCCCCACAGGGCGCTGCCGGTCAGGGCGGCGAAGGCATCGGCGGTGACCAGCTTCAGCCCCGTGAGCTCGGAGGCCGGCAGCGCCATGGACGTGCTGACGATGATCGCGACGTAGAACGCGACCGCCATGAAGACCGAGACCACCACGAGCCGGCCGATCTTCCGCGGCGGGATGTCGATCTCCTCGGCGGACTGGGGGATGACGTCGAAGCCCACGAACAGGAACGGCACCGCGCCCAGCACGGCCACGAACCCGACGGCCCCGCCGGTGAAGTGCGGCTGCAGGTTGGCCGGGTCGCCGCCGAGCGCGCTGCCGCCCAGCAGCAGGACCGCCATGAGGATCAGGAAGCACACGACCCAGGTCTGGACCAGCCCGGCCAGCTTCACCCCGCGGATGTTGATCCACATGATCACGAGCGCTGCGATGGATCCGGTCAGCGCCCAGGTCAGGTGGACGTCGAAGCCCGTGATGCTCCACAGGCGGATCTGCTCGAGCCCGGGGAAGATGTAGGACGCGGTGGTGGGGGTCGAGACGGCCTCGAAGAGCACGACGGAGATATAGCCCCCGGCGATGGCCCAGGAGCCGATCATCGAGGCTCGGGGGCCCAGGCCGCGCAGGAGGTAGTTGTGCTCGCCCCCGGCCTGCGGCATGGCGGCGACGAGCTCGGAGTAGACCAGCCCCACGAGCGCCATCAGGATGCCGCCGCAGATCATGGCCAGCAGCGCGCCCACCGTGCCGGCGCTGTCGATCCAGCCGCCCGTCAGGGTGATCCAGCCGAAACCGATCATGGCGCCGAAGCCGATGAACAGCGCATCCAGGGAGCCCAGCGCCTTGACGAAGGCCCCCTCCTGCTCCGGGGCGTCGTCTCGGTCCTTCGTCATCGACGTCCTCCTGGACTCGGGTGATCGTGAACTGGAGCACATCCTATGTTCAGCCGACTGCGAATCCTGCCTCGGCTCCATGGACCGAGCCCCAGGCCGCTCCCTAGGTTGAACCCATGACTGATTACGCCGTAGTGAATCCGGCCGACAACCAGAAGGTGCGCGAGTTCGAGGCGCACACCGACGATCAGATCCGCCAGATGCTCGACCGCGCCCATGCGGCGCAGCAGGCCTGGCGAGAGACCCCCATGCGCGAGCGTGCGGAGACCATGGCCGCGCTGGCCTCGCTCTACCGCAGCCGCAGCCGGGACCTGGCCTCGACCCAGGCCCGCGAGATGGGCAAGCCGCTGAGCCAGGGCATGGCGGAGATGGAGCTCGTGGCGAGCATCTACGACTACTACGCCGAGAATGCGGAGTCGTTCACGAAGCCCGAGGAGTACCAGGCCAGCACCGGCGGCACCGCCAGCGTGGAGCTGCAGCCCACGGGCACGATCCTGGGCATCATGCCGTGGAACTACCCGCACTACCAGGTGGCCCGCCTGGCGGCGCCGAACCTGATGCTGGGCAACACGATCCTGCTCAAGCACGCGGCCATGGTCCCCGAGTCCGCCCAGGTCCAGGAGGACCTCATGCGGGAGGCCGGGTTCCCGGAGGGCGTCTACCAGAACGTCTTCGCCTCGAATGAGCAGATCTCCGAGATCGTCATCCCGTCGCCGGTCATCCACGGCGTCTCCGTGACCGGCTCCGAGCGGGCGGGCAAGTCGGTGGCCGCGACCGCGGGCGCGAATCTCAAGAAGGTCGTGCTCGAGCTGGGCGGCTCCGATGCCTTCATCGTCCTGGACGACAAGGACATCGACCGCGTGGCCAAGGAGGCCGTGTTCGCCCGCGTGAGCAACAACGGCCAGGCCTGCACGAACTCCAAGCGCTTCATCGTGGTGGAGGAGGCCTACGACGCCTTCGTGGAGGCCTTCGCCCGCCGGGTGTCGGAGATCGAGCTCGGCGATCCGCAGGACGAGGGCTTCTTCCTGGGCCCGCTGGTCACCACCTCGCAGCGCGACGAGCTCGCCGAGCAGCTGAAGGACGCCGTGGACAAGGGCGCCAAGGTCGAGGCCGGCGGCACCGTCCCGGACCGCGACGGCGCCTGGATCGAGGCCACCGTCCTCACCGGCGTCACCCCGGACATGCGCGCTTACTCCGAGGAGCTCTTCGGCCCGATCGGCGTGGTCTACAAGGTCCCGGACGCCAACGCCGCGATCGAGCTGGCCAACGACTCCTCGTTCGGGCTGGGCGGCATCGTCTTCGGATCCGACGTCGAGCAGGCCACCGAGGTCGCCCGGCAGATCGAGTCCGGCATGGTCTACGTCAACGGCCAGGCCGAGACCGCCCCGGACCTGCCCTTCGGCGGCGTGAAGCGCTCCGGCGTGGGCCGCGAGCTCGGCCCCTGGGGCATGCGCGAGTTCGCCAACACCAGGCTGGTGCACACGCCGAAGGCCTGATCCTCTCGGCCCTCACTGCGGCCCCCGCCCGGCTCGTGCCGGGCGGGGGCCGCTGTGTCGTCGGGGACCCCGATTAGGGTGAGGGGACGACGCCGGGGCCGTGCGCGGCTCCCGCAGCCACCGCGCCGCAGGGGATAGGCCCCGGGCGCCGAGATGAACTGGAGGATCGCCATGGACAACGTGGACAACCTGCCCAGCGCCGATGTCACCGATGTCCCCGAGGACGCCAAGGTCCTCGACGTCCGCGAGGACTTCGAGTGGGAGGCCGGGCACATCGAGGGTGCGCAGCACATCCCGCTGGGCGAGCTCTCGGCCCGCTACGGCGAGGTTCCCATGGATGAGGACGTCTATGTGATCTGCCGCTCCGGCGGCCGGTCCCTGAAGGCCACGGCCTTCCTGGCACAGAGCGGCTTCGATCCGATCAACGTGCTCGGCGGCATGGGCGCATGGGCGGATGCCGAGAAGCCCATGGTCTCGGAGACCGACGACACCCCCTCGGTGAAGTGACGCCCCGGAGACCATGAGCATCGCGTTCCTGGGTCCCGCCGGGACCTTCACCGAATCGGCGCTGCGGCAGATCGAGCCGGATCCCGCTCATCACCTCCCGGTCGCCTCGGTCCCCGCGGCCCTGGCGGCGGTGCGCGACGGGCGGGCCGCCTCGGCGGTCGTGCCGATCGAGAACTCCGTCGAGGGCGGCGTGACCGCCACGCTGGATGCGCTCGCCGAGGGCACCGAGCTGCGGATCTGCGCGGAGATGCTCGTGCCGATCCGCTTCGCGCTCGTGGCGCTGAGGCCCATGGAGCTGGCCCAGGTCCGGGCCGTGGCCACGCACTCGCATGCGTGGGCCCAGGTCAGAGGCTGGGTGCAAGAGAACATGCCGGAGGTGGAATACATTCCGGCATCGTCCACCGCGGCCGGCGCCCTGGGGCTGCTGGCCTCGGGGGAGTCCGCGGGCTATGACGCCGCGATCTGCTCCCCGGCGATCCTCGCGGCCCATCCCGAGCTGACCGTGCTGGCCGATGACATCGGGGACAACCGGGCCGCCGTCACCCGCTTCGTGCAGGTGGCCGAGCCGGGCGAGCAGCTGCCGGAGCGCACGGGCTCGGATCGCACCACGCTCGTCATCCCTCTGTGGAGCGACCGCGCCGGCGCCCTGCTGGAGATCCTGGAGCAGTTCTCCACCCGCGGGGTGAACCTCTCGCGCATCGAGTCCCGGCCCACCGGCGCCTCGCTGGGGGACTACTTCTTCTCGGTCGATCTGGACGGTCACATCCTGGACGAGCGGGTCTCGGAGGCCGTGGTGGGCCTGCGGCGGATCTGTCCGACCACCCGGTTCCTGGGCTCGTACCCCAGGGCGGAGCAGGGCGTGACGGAGGTCGAGGGCCGGCACACGGACGGAGCCTTCCGCCAGGCGAGGGACTGGGTCCAGCAGCTGCGCGAAGGGCGCTGAGCCGACTCCCTTCCACCGGCCGGCAGGCGGATACGCTGAGCCCTTCGGTGCTCGATGACGAGCGCCCCGACATACGCAAGGAGCCGAGACATGGTCGAGGAGCTCGAGGGCTGGGAGCAGACCCTCACCGCAGGTCCGCTGCTGCTGATCGCCGCCGCGGCGATCGCCGCCCTGCTGGTGCTGATCATCAAGCTGAAGATGCACGCCTTCGTGGCGCTGATCGTCATCAGCTTCCTCACGGCGGTCGCCGCGGGCATCCCGTTCGGCGCGGTCGTGCCCGTGATGCTCGACGGCTTCGGCGGCACGCTGGCCAGCGTGGCGCTGCTGGTGGGCCTGGGCGCCATGCTCGGACGGCTGCTCGAGACCTCCGGCGGCGCCCAGGTGCTGGCCGAGAAGCTGATCTCGATCTTCGGCGAGAAGCGGGCCCCGCTGGCGCTGGGAGTGGCCTCCCTGCTGTTCGGCTTCCCGATCTTCTTCGACGCCGGCCTGGTCGTCATGCTGCCCGTGGTCTTCGCCGTGGCCCGACGACTCGGCGGCTCCGTGCTGCTCTACGCGCTGCCGTCGGTCGGCGCGTTCTCCGTGATGCACGTGTTCCTGCCGCCGCATCCGGGGCCGGTCACCGCCTCCACGTTCTTCGAGGCGAACGTCGGCCTGGTCCTGCTCGTGGGCCTGGTGGCTGCGCTTCCGGCCTGGTACCTGTCGTCGTACCTCTTCGGCAAGGTCATGGGACGGCGGATCGATCTGCCTGTGCCCAGCATCCTGGGTGAGGCCGAGGCGGTGCAGAACCCGCCGAAGACGGGGACCGTGGTCCTCATCCTCCTGCTGCCCATGCTGCTGATCTTCCTCAACACGGGGCTGTCCACCCTGCTGAAGTCCGGGGCCATCCCCGAGGGCGTGGGGGAGCAGGCCTGGTTCCAGCTGCTGGTCTCCCTGGGGGCCACGCCGGTGGCGCTGACGATCTCGCTGCTGGTCGCGGCCCTGCTCGTGGGCAAGGCCCGCGGGGTCAGCGGCAGCGCGATCGAGAAGACCTTCGAATCGGCTCTGGGCCCCGTCTGCTCGGTCATCCTCATCACGGGAGCCGGCGGCATGTTCGGCGGCGTGCTGCGCAGCTCGGGCATCGGCGACGCCCTGGCCGACGCCCTCACCGACCTCGGCATCCCGATCATCCTGGCCGGGTTCATCATCGCCGTGATCATGCGCGTGGCCCAGGGTTCCGCGACCGTCGCGCTGACGACCGCCGCGGGCCTCATCGCGCCCGCGGTGATGGCCGCCGAACTCGGCGGGCTGCAGGTCGCAGCGCTCGTGGTCGCGGTGGCCGCCGGCTCCGTGGCGCTGTCCCACGTCAACGACTCCGGCTTCTGGCTCGTGGGCCGCTTCCTGGAGATGGACGTGCGCACGACCTTCAGGACCTGGACGGTGCTGGAGACGATCATCGCCGTGGTCGGCTTCCTGATCGCCGCGGCCGTCTACGGCCTGGCCGGTCTCCTGTAGCCCGCCCCGGCGTTCTGCGGAAGGCTCAGCGCTCGTCGTCGGCGCTGCGGCGGCGGTGGAAGTCCGCCTGGATCGCAGGCTCATGCTCGGGGTGGCGAGCCTGGGTGTCGTCGTCGATCAGATCCAGGGACTCGCGCACCATGGTGGGCGGAACCCGCAGCTTCAGGGCCGCGGGAAGGGTCTCGGCCTCGAAGGCCACCACATGGCCCACGGAGTCGCCGTCGAGCTCGCCGCTGGTCGGCTCGGCGAACTCGGCGCGCACCTTCCGGCACTCGTAGTGATCGAGCTCGGGCAGCGGATGGCGGTGCTGGGTGATCACCTTGCCGGCCAGCCGCGCCCAGCCGAGCAGGTGGCGCGGGGCGATCACCACCACATCCATCTTGCCGTCGTCCAGCTTGGCGCCGGGGACGAGCACGAGCCCGCCGGTCAGGGTCCCGCAGTTCGCGGCCATGATCGAGCGCACGCGCCGCGACTGCCAGGGGCCGTCGTCCAGGCTGAAGCGCGCCCACGCCGGGGACATGAGCACCCGGCGCATCCCTGCCTCGCCGTAGGCCATCCATCCGATCCTCTTCTTGAGGCGGTCGCTCGTGTGCTCCATGATCTCGGCGTCGAACCCGACCCCGCCCATGACGCACAGCAGCTTCTCGTCCATGGTTCCGTCGTCCGATTCGGTGCGGAAGGCGACCATGTCGAGGGCCTTGTCCTCCCCGAACAGGGCGACATCCACGGAGTGGTGGATGTCATCCAGGTGGGCGCCCAGGTTGCGGGCCAGGAGGTTGCCGGTGCCCATGGGGATCAGCCCCAGCGGCGTCCCGGTGCCGGCCAGGACCTCGGCCACGGTGCGCACGGTGCCGTCGCCGCCGGCGGCGAGCACCACATCGGCGCCCCATTCGAGGGCCTCGCGGGTCATGGACGTTCCGGGGTCATCGGCCCGGGTCTCGAAGAACCGGGGCTGCGGCCATCCCGCTTTGCGGCAGGCCAGCGTGGTGTGGTTGATGGCATCGTCCGCCCCGGCCTTGATGGGGTTGACGACGACGGCCACGTGCTGGACGTGGGGCTGGTCCAGGGACTCGGACACGGCAGGGGCTCCTGAGCTTCGCAGTGGTGGCGGATCGGGACGGCGCACGGCCTGCGATCGACTGAGAGCGACCACCGTAGCGCGCAGCTATGACAGCCAGCCGGGAAAGGCCGACTCCGCTACCCTGGCCCGGTGATCGATATCAACATGCTCCGCGAGAATCCCGACAAGTTCCGCGCCTCGCAGGCCGCCCGCGGCGCCGACGAGTCCGTGGTGGACCGCGTGCTCGAGGCCGACTCCGCCCGCCGCTCGGCCATCACCGAGTACGAGACGCTGCGCGCCGAGCAGAAGAGCTTCGGCAAGACGGTCGCCCAGGCTCAGGGCGAGCAGAAGCAGCAGCTGCTGGCCGAGGTCAAGGACCTCTCCGATCGCGTCAAGGACGCAGATTCCCGGGCCGATGCCGCCCAGGCCACGATCGACGACCTGCTCAAGGCCCTGCCGAACCTGATCATCGACGGCATCCCGGCAGGCGGCGAGGACGACTTCGCCGTGCTCAAACACGTGGGTCAGCCCCGGGACTTCGCAGCCGAGGGCTTCGAGCCGCGCGATCACCTGGAGATCGGCGAGCTCGTGGACGGGCTCGACATGGCCCGCGGCGCCAAGGTCGGAGGCTCGCGCTTCTACTTCCTCAAGCGCGACATCGCGCGTCTGGAGACCGCTCTGCTGCGCATGGGCCAGGACCTGGCCATGGACAACGACTTCATCGCGCTGACCACCCCCACCCTGGTGCGCCCGGAGATCATGGCCGGCACCGGCTTCGACGTCGAGCACGACGACGAGATCTACCGCCTCGAGAAGGACGACCTCTACCTGGTCGGCACCTCCGAGGTCGCGATCGCCGGCTACCACGCCGATGAGATCATCGACCTGTCCGACGGCCCGCTGCGCTATGCCGGATGGTCGACCTGCTACCGCCGGGAGGCCGGCTCGGCGGGCAAGGACACCCGCGGCATCATCCGCGTCCACCAGTTCAACAAGCTGGAGATGTTCGTCTACTGCACCCAGGATCAGGCCGAGGCGGAGCACGCCCGCCTGCTCGAGTGGGAGGAGCAGATGCTGCAGGCCTGCGGGCTGTCCTACCGGGTGATCGACACCGCCGCAGGCGATCTCGGCACCTCCGCTGCGCGCAAGTTCGACTGCGAGGCCTGGGTCCCCACCCAGGGCCGCTATCGCGAGCTGTCCTCGACCTCGAACTGCACCACCTACCAGGCCCGTCGCCTCAACATCCGCGAGCGCCTGGCCGACACCACGACGGCCGACGGGAAGGCCAAAAAGGGAGGGACGCAGATGGTCGCCACCCTCAACGGCACGCTGGCCACCACGCGCTGGCTCGTGGCGATCCTGGAGACGCATCAGCAGGCCGACGGCTCCGTCGTGATCCCGGAGCCGCTGCGCCCGTACATGCGCGGCCAGGAGGTCATCCAGGTGCGCTGAGCCCCTCAGGCGCCTGCTGGGTGAACGTCCCGTGAAGCGGCGGGTCGTCGTGGTGTCGGCCACGGCGGCCCGCCGTCGTGCTGTGGCAGGCTCGGGGGATGACTCAGACGCAGCGCCCCGACACCGACGATCGGGCTCACGAGAAGCCGCACGACGCCGATGGCACCCTTCCCCAGCCCCAGGACCCTCAGCAGGATCCGCCCCACGCCCCGGATCACGGGACGGCGCCGTTCCCCGAGCCCGACCGCGAGCCGGTCGGCAGCGACTGGCGGCTGCAGGAGGGCGTGCGCTACCTCGTGTGCCTGGACGTGGACGGCACGCTCGTGGATCACGACGGACGCATGTCGCAGGCGGTGCTGGACTCGGCGCGCGCCGCGGCCGCAGCGGGGCACCATCTGGTGATCGCCACCGGGCGCTCGCGCGGAGCCACTCTGCCCGTGTGCGAGAAGCTCGGGCTGGAGTCCGGCTACGCCGTGTCCTCCAACGGGGGCATCACCATGCACCTGTCGAGCGAGCACGAGGACTGGTACCGCGTGATCGACGCGGTGACCTTCAACCCCGAGAAGGCGCTGCAGGCGCTGCGGGAGGTCCTGCCCGCGGCCAAGTACGCGATCGAGACCGCCGACGGCAGCTTCTACTCGACCGAGCGCTTCCAGGACGGGTCCTTCGGCATCGAGGCGATCCCCACGGACATGCGCGGGCTCGCCGAGCTCGACGCCGTGCGGCTCGTGGTCAGCAGCTCTGCGGAGGAGCCGGAGGACTTCGCCGAGGCCATCGACCGCTCGGGCCTGCACGGCGTGGCCTACTCCGTGGGCTGGACCTCATGGCTGGATGTGGCGGCCAACGGCGTCTCCAAGGCCAGCGCGCTGGAGCAGGTCCGTCGCCGCCTGGACGTCGATCCCGCCCACACGGTCGCGATCGGCGACGGGCACAACGACATCGAGATGCTCGAGTGGGCGGCCCGCGGAGTGGCCATGGGCCAGGCCCCGGACGAGGTCGTGGAGGCGGCGCGGGAGGTCACCACGAGCGTGTACCAGGACGGCGCCGCCCGCATCCTGCGCTCCCTGCTGCCGCAGGGCTGAGCCGCAGCCCGGGCTCCGGGCGAGCCGCTGCGATGGGGCTGCCGCTCGCCCGCGGCGGCCGGATCAATCAGCTCGACGGCTCGGGCGCCGGAAGCGCCAGCTCCGGCAGCAGGCGGGCCAGGACATCCCGCATGGCGGTCTCGGGGCGCCGGGCCTGGGCCATCCAGGGGGTCTGCGAGCTGACCGACGTGCTGCCGTCGGCTGACCACACGGTGGCCTGGGCGATCAGTGCGGCGCGAGACGGTGCGCGGGCCGGGGCGCCCGGCGGCCGCAGCATCGTACCCGAAGCTCTGAGATGCGGATCACAGGTCAGCGCGCTGATGAGCCAATCCGCGCAGATGAGCATTCACCCGCCTATGGTGAACGGGTAAGAGGGGCCCAGCCCATCTGCCGGTTCCGCCCCGGCAGCTCCCAGTCTCCGGAGGGACCGACCCGTGTCCGACTATCTCGCTGAGCGCTGGCAGGTGATCCTGTTCTCCAGCTGGCAGCACCTGTGGCTGGTGATCCAGTGCCTGGCGCTGGCCACCGTGCTGGCCGTCGCGATCGCGCTGCTGTGCTACCGCTCCCAGCGCCTGTCCGAGCTGGCCAACAGCGTCACCGCGATCGGTCTGACCATCCCCTCGTTCGCCCTGATCGGTCTGCTGGTCGCCCCGCTGGGCTTCGGCATCGCCCCGGCCATCGTCGTGATCACCTTCTACGCCGCGCTGCCGATCCTGCGCAACGCGGTCGTGGGCCTGGCCGGCGTCCCGGACACCGTCGTGGAATCCGCCCGCGGCATCGGCATGAGCCGGCTGTCCACCCTGCTGCGCGTCGAGCTGCCCATGGCCTGGCCGGTCATCCTCACCGGAATGCGCGTCTCGGGTCAGATGGTCATGGGCGTCGCCGCGATCGCGGCCTGGGTCCTGGGCCCCGGCCTGGGCGGCTTCATCTTCTCAGGGCTCTCCCGGCTGGGCGGAGCCAACGCTCTGGCCTCGGTGCTCACCGGCGTCATCGCTGTGATCGTCGTGGCCTTCATCCTCGATCTCCTCCTCGCCCTGCTGGGGCGCCTGACCACCTCGAGAGGTCTCCGTGTCTGATCCGCGCAGCTCCGCCCAGAACACCGCCCCCGAAGCCCGCTCCGAGGTCACCGGCGTCCCGATCCTGCTCGACGGCGTGACCAAGCAGTACGGCACGCGCGCCAAGCCGGCGGTCGACCACCTGACCCTCGAGATCCCGGCAGGCTCGACCGTGATGTTCGTGGGCCCGTCCGGCTGCGGCAAGACCACGACGCTGAAGATGATCAACCGCCTGATCGAGCCCAGCCAGGGCCGGATCGTGATCGACGGCGAGGACGTCACGACCATGAACGGCGATGAGCTGCGTCGGCGCATGGGCTACGTCATCCAGGCCGGCGGCCTGTTCCCGCACATGACCGTGGCCGCGAACATCGGACTGGTCCCCAAGATGCTGGGGTGGGACAAGCAGCGGGTGGCCGAGCGCGTGGACGAGCTGCTCGATCTGGTCTCCCTGGACCCGGCGCTGTACCGGGACCGCTACCCCAAGCAGCTCTCCGGCGGGCAGCAGCAGCGCGTGGGAGTGGCCCGGGCCCTGGCCGCGGATCCGCCCGTGCTGCTCATGGACGAGCCGTTCGGCGCGGTCGATCCGATCACGCGCGCTCGTCTGCAGGAGGAGATGATCTCCATCCAGCGGGAGCTGCGCAAGACGATCGTGATCGTCACCCATGACATCGACGAGGCCGTGAAGCTCGGCGACTGGGTGGTCGTGTTCGACGAGGGTGCGCACATCCAGCAGTACGACCGCCCCGAGCGGATCCTGGCCGAGCCCGCCAACGACTTCGTGGCCGACTTCGTGGGCCGCGGCGCCGGTCTCAAGGCGCTGGGGCTGTCCCGCGTGCGGGACATGCCGCGCCGCGAGGCCGTGACGCTGACCCCCGAGGACTCCGTGCAGAGAGCTCTCGAGCGCGCCGGCAGCGCGGGCCACGGGCACGTGGTGATCGTGGACGGCTCCGGGCGCCCGCTGGCCTGGCCGTCGCTCGAGCAGCTGAGCCGGGCTCAGCAGCTGCCCAGCCGCCTGGATCCGGACCTGCCGATCGTGGGCGAGGACGCGACCCTCGAGGACGCGCTGAACACCATGCTCGTCTCCCGGGTGGGCGCGGGCCTGGTGGTCGGCGCCCGCGGGCGCTTCGAGGGCGTCGTCGACCTGGACGCGGTCATGGAGTCGCTGCAGTCCCAGCGCACCGCGACCGGCTCGGGAGCGGCCCCCGTGGGCTCGAACGACGCCGACATCCGCGTCTCGCGCGACGACGACACCGGCGAGATCCGGGTCATCACCGAGGAGGACCCGCATGGCGGCTCGAGCGCGGCCGAGCCGGAGGAGGCTCGACGATGACGGCCGCGGCAGATCTGGGCAGCGCCTCCGGGATTCAGGCCGACCGGGGCCGGCTGCGCTCGCTGATCATCTACCCGGTCGTGCTGCTGGCGGCCCTGGGCGTGCTGATCCTTTGGCTGAGCCAGGCGGATCTCACGGAGACCGAGCTGGTCACGCTCGCACCGGGACCGCTGCTGAACGCGACCCTCGAGCACCTGCGCCTCACCGCGATCGCCACCGTCGTCGTGCTCGTGATCGCGATCCCGCTGGGCATCCTGCTGACCCGAGGGCCCATGCGGCGCTGGACCGGGGTGATCATGGCGATCGCCAACATCGGCCAGGCGGCCCCGGCGGTGGGCCTGATCGTGCTCTTCGCCATGTGGATGGGCTTCGGCTCCACGGCCGCGATCGTGGCGCTCGTGGTCTACGCGGTGCTTCCCGTGCTGCGCAACACCATGGTCGGACTCGACTCGGTGGATCAGTCGCTGGTCGAGGCGGGCAGGGGCATGGGCATGTCCGCGCTGTCCGTGCTGTGGCGCATCGAGCTGCCGCTGGCGGTGCCGCTGATGCTCGCCGGCATCCGGACCGCGCTCGTGCTGGTGGTCGGCACAGCCACCCTCGCCACCTTCGTCAGCGCCGGCGGCCTGGGCGTGGCGATCACGACCGGTGTGAACCTGGACCTGCCCCGAGTCCTGATCACTGGATCGGTGCTCGTCTCGCTGCTGGCGCTGGCCATCGACTGGCTGGGACGGGTGGTCGAGCACATCGCCCGTCCCCGGGGGCTGTGAGGCCGCCGTGGGCGATGTCAGCAAGCAGCACCAGAATCGGAGCACGGAGGCCAGGATGACCACGACCACCACCAGCGGATCGAGGACGCGAGCCGGGCTCCGCTCGCCGCGTCGCCGTCGGGCCCTGTCCGCGGCATCGCTGGCCGCGGCGGCCGCCATGGCTCTGTCCGGCTGTGGTCTGTCCCCGTCGGCCTCCTACGTCCCGCAGTTCGAGGAGGGCTCCATCACCCCGGTCGAGGGCGCCGAGGACGTCCCGGTCACGGTGGTCTCCAAGAACTTCACCGAGCAGCTCATTCTGGGCAAGATCCTGGTCCTGGCCGCGGAGGCCGCCGGGTACCAGGTCACCGACCAGACCAATGTGCCGGGCTCGCAGCCGGTGCGCCGCATGATGGCGGAGGGCGAGGGCGATCTCACCGTCGAGTACACCGGCACCGCCTGGATCACCTACATGGGCCATGAGGAGGGGATCCCCGATCCCCAGGAGCAGTGGCAGGCCGTGGCCGACGAGGACCGGAGCAACGAACTGATCTGGGGCCCGCCGGCCGAGTTCAACAACACGTACGCCCTGGCGGTGCGCTCGGAGTTCGCGCAGGAGCACGGGCTCACGACGATCTCCGACCTGCGCAGCCTGCCCGTCGAGGACCGGACGCTGTGCGTGGAGGCCGAGTTCAACTCCCGTCCGGACGGGCTGAATCCCCTGCTCGAGCACTATGACCTGGCACGGGACAGCGACCAGATGCCCGAGGGCAACATCGGCCTCTACGACACCGGGGCGATCTACACGGCCACGGACCACGGCGACTGCAACGTGGGCGAGGTGTTCGCCACCGACGGTCGAATCCTCTCGCTGGATCTCACCGTTCTCGAGGACGACCGGAAGTACTTCCCGGCCTACAACGGCTCGGCGGTCTACAACGAGCAGACGCTCGCGGAGTCCCCGGAGCTGGCAGAGGTCATGGACAGCATCATGGCCGAGCTCGACAACGAGACGCTGCAGGAGCTCAACGCCCAGGTGGACGTGGAGGGCCGCGAGCCGGTCGACGTGGCCTTCGACTGGATGGTCTCCGAGGGCTTCATCTCCGAGCCGGCCGGCTGAGCCGGTGGCGCGGTCGGCTCTGCCGGCTCAGTCGTCGCCGGGGGGCCAGAACCGCGGCTCGATGTCGATCGAGCGGGCGATCAGCTCGTCCTCCAGCACCTCCCGGCAGATCAGGGGCAGGCACAGGGAGCCGATGCGGTCGGTCTCGTCGAAGCACACGCGCATCTGCGGGAAGCCGCGCCGGTAGCGCTGCAGGTCCCTGGCCAGCTCCACGATCTCGATCAGGGCGTCCTGTCCGGCGAGCACCCAGAAGCTCTCCCGGTCCATGAGCTGGAACAGCCCCACCGCGCCGCCGTGGCGGGCGGAGTCCAGCCCCCCGAACGAGGGTCGAGCCACCCAGCCGCCGGAGTGCGGCATCTGGGGGTCCTGCGCCGAGCCTCCCATGAGCGGGGCGATGGGGTCGTACTCCCAGCACCGGGCCTCTCGCAGCCACTGCGGGGGCTCGGGCACCAGGACGTCCGCGTCCTGGTCGCGCCAGTCGACGGAGTCGTCGTCGAACGCGGCGAGGTGCAGGGTCTCCCAGAAGCGGTGCAGGGGCAGGTCCGCCCTCACGCTGTTGAGCAGGACGCCCTCCAGGTTCATGCCGCCGGTGGCCGAGACGGTCGTGGCGGTCTGGACGTGCATCCGCTGGAGCATGCGATCGATCTCCGCCAGGTGCAGCGGCTCGCCGAGCACGACCGTGGTGCCCTGGTGCTCGAGCACGTAGGGCACCCGCTGGGGGACCTCATCCGATCGGCTCATCACGGGTTCATGCAACCACAGCGCACCGACAGCACAAGGGGCGACGACGGCCGACGTCGGGCTCCCTCAGCAAGAGGACAGGCCCCGCCTCCCGTCGCGACGGGAGGCGGGGCCTGTGCGCTGGGCGCGAATGGACTCAGTTCTGCTCGGCCTCGGCGGCGGAGTCGTAGTGCGAGGCCTCGAAGCGCTCCTGCGCCTCGCGGACCAGGCGCTCGGCCTCGTCCTTGCCGGACCAGCCCTCGCCCTTGACCCACTTGTTGGGCTCGAGATCCTTGTAGCGCTCGAAGAAGTGCTGGATCTCCTTCTGCTTGAAATCCATGATGTCATCCAGGCCCTGGATGTGGTCGTAGCGCTTGTCCGTGGACACGCACAGGACCTTGGCGTCGCCGCCGGCCTCGTCGTTCATGTTGAACACAGCGACCGGGCGGGCCTCCACGATCACGCCGGGCATGATGTCGACGTCGAGCAGGACCATGGCGTCCAGCGGATCGCCGTCCTCGCCCAGGGTGTCCTCGAAGTAGCCGTAGTGCTCCGGGTATCCCATCGACGTGAACAGCACGCGGTCCAGGCGGATGCGCCCCGTCTCGTGGTCGATCTCGTACTTGACGCGCGATCCCTTGGGGATCTCGATGGTGACGTCCAGCTCCATGGCTGCTCCTCGTGCTCCGTCGGGGTTCTCTGACTCGTTCGCCTCTCAGGGTAGCGGCCCGTGCGCCCGCCGCGCAGGTCGGGCCTCGGCGGCGCGCGGGCGGGATCGGCACAATAGGGGGCGTGAGCACCCCACAGGATCCCCGCCGCGACCGCCCTGTGCCCGGCGACGAGCCCCAGGACGGCCCCTCCCGACGCCGCAGCCCCGTCGCCGCGGTGATCGCCGCCCTCGTGGTGCTGGCGATCGCGGCCTCGCTGATCGTCTCCGTCCCCGGGGCCTTCGGCGGCCAGGACGACGCCGACGCAGATGTCACCGTGCCGGACCCGGCCGCGCCGCGGCAGGACCAGCCGGGAGGCTATCTGTCGCAGCAGACCGAGGACGGGATCCGGGCGGCGATCGAGGACTCCACCGCGGGGTCTGCAGGAGTCATGGTCATCGATCCCGGCTCGCACGACGTCCTGTTCTCGGACGGGGAGGCCGAGGCACTGGTGCCGGCATCCAACCAGAAGATCCTGACCCACTTCTCGCTGCTGGCGCACACCGGTCCGGACCAGCGCCTGGCCACGACCGCAGTAGCCGGCCAGAGCCCCAACGAAGTGGTCCTCGTGGCCGGCGGGGACACCCTGCTGGCGCCCGGGGACGGCGATCCGGAGGCCGTCACGGGTCGGGCGGGGATCGCCGATCTCGCCGAGTCCACCGCGCAGGCCATGGCAGGGGAGGTGGATCCCGAGAAGCCCGTGCGGGTGGCGGTGGACACGAGCATCTTCTCGGGCCCGTCCCTGAACCCCGCCTGGGAGGACGGCGACATCGAGTCCCAGGAGATCGGGCCGATCAGCCCCATGGCCTTCGGCTCCCATCAGGTGCCCGGGAAGGAAGGGGTCTACGACGAGGACCCGGTCGCCTCGGTGACCGAGGCCTTCGAGCGCGAGCTCGGCTCGCAGCTCGAGGAGCAGGTGGGCCAGGAGGTCCGCGTCGAGTCGGCCGGGGAGCAGGACACGTCCGCGGACCCGCTGCTGCCGTCCGAACAGCAGGAGGGCGTCACGGAGCTGGGCCGCGTGGAGTCGGCCACCGTGCAGGAGCAGGCCGGGCGCATGATGGGCGAGTCCGACAACCGCCTGGCGGAGGTGCTGGGCCGGGTGGCGGCCCGCTCGGCCGGTCACGACGGCAGCATCGAGGGGGCCCAGCAGGCCGCGCGGGAGGCCGTGCTCGAGACGCTGCCGGAGGAGGAGGCCTCCAAAGCGGACGGTCTGCGCATCGTCGACGCCTCCGGGATGACCATGGACGACCGCGTGAGCGCCGACGTCCTGGGCCGCCTGCTGCTGACGGCCGCCGCCGATGATTCGGGGCGGTTCGCTCCCATGATCGAGGCCTTCCCCGTGGGCGGGGCCACCGGCACGCTGGCCGAGCGCTTCGACGACCCCGACGAGTCCGAGGCGCGCGGTGTGACCCGCGCCAAGACCGGGACCCTCAACGTGGTCACGGCGCTGTCCGGGCAGACGATCCGGGCGGACGGCAGCCCGGCCGTGGTGGTCGTCCTCTTCGACGACGTCGAGGACACCGACGCCGCCCGCGATGCCGCCGACCGGATCCACGCGATCGTCGCCGCCGACGGCTCCTGAGCCGCGCCGCCCCCGCGCCCAGCGCTGTCGGGCGCCTGTGATCCCATAGCGCCATGAGCACCTCCGAGTCGTCGTCGAGCACGCAGCGCTCCGGGCTGATCCACTGGCCGAGCGCGGCCCGGATCGCGGCGCGCACCGCCCCGCCGGGGCCCACCCCGGAGCCCGAGCAGCTGCGGACCGCGGTGGACTCGATCCGCGGGCACGCCGAGGCCTCGGTCGATCACGTCCACGCGATCTCCGGTCTGGCGGCGGCGCGCGGGCTGGATGACGCCCCGGTGGTCGTCGTGGACCGCGCCGGCTGGTCCCGGGCGAACACGGCGACCTTCGAGCTGCTGCTCGAGCCGGCGCTGAGCGAGCTGCGGCGGGCGCGGGCCGACCGCCTGGACCGGGGCATGAACGCCGAGCTGATCCAGTCGGTCGCCGCCCGGGCGGCCGCGGCGGAGGCCGGCGGGCTGATGGCCTACCTGTCCACCAAGGTCCTGGGCCAGTACGACCCCTATGCGGGGATGGTCTCGGAGGACGCCGCTCGGCGCTTCCCGGGCGGGCGGCTCATGGTCGTGGCCCCGAACGTGCTGCAGATCGAGCGGGAGCTGAACGTGGATCCCGACGACTTCCGCCTGTGGGTGTGCCTGCACGAGCAGACGCACCGGGTCCAGTTCGCGGCCGCCCCGTGGCTGCGCGAGCAGATGATCCGGGACATGCGGGAGCTGACGGTCTCGCTGTCCGGGGACGCCGACGCCTTCGGGCGCAGGCTGTCCGCCGTGGGCTCCTCAGCCGGGGCCGCCGTGAAGCGCATGCGCCGTGGCCGCGGGCAGGAGGCGCAGGATCCGGACTCGCTGCTCGGTCCCCTCAGCGCGGCGCTGGATGAGCGGGAGCGGGAGATGCTCGAGCGGACCACCGCCGTCATGAGCCTGCTCGAGGGCCACGCCAACTGGGTCATGGACGGGGTGGACTCCTCGATCGTCTCGTCGGTGAAGACCATCCGCCGGCGCTTCGAGCGCCGCGCCGATCTGCGCGGGCCCCTGGACCGGGCCGTGCGCCGGCTGCTGGGCCTGGAGGCCAAGGCCGCGCAGTACGTGCAGGGCCAGCGCTTCGTGACGGAGGTCGTGGAGGCCGTGGGCCGCGACGGCTTCAACCGGGTCTGGCTCGGCTCGCAGAACCTGCCCTCGGCTCGGGAGATCCGCCACCCGCAGGAGTGGGTCGATCGGGTCGCCTTCTGAGGTCTCAGAAGGCCGATCGAGTCCCGTTCGTGACCTGACTGTGACATAATTGCAAAAGTGAGCACCGAGAACATCGACCAGCAGATCAAGCTGTACGGCCAGCCGCTCTCCGAGCGATTCGGGGCGGTCGTGGGCGCGTACGGCATCACCCAGCGCCGCCTCGCGGAGGTCCTGGGGCTGTCCGCTCCCATGCTCTCGCAGCTGAACTCCGGACGCCGCATCAAGATCGGCAACCCGGCGGTCTACGAGCGCCTGGTGATGCTCGAGCAGCGCGCCGGCACCTCGGACATCGAAGAGGTGCTCAGCACGGTCGAGAAGTCCCAGCCGGTGCTGACCACCACCCAGATCCAGACCGGGATCCACGGCGAGTCCAACGCCGTGTCCGCCCTGGCCTCGGTGGTTCCGGTCGCCGAGCTCGAATCCGCGCTGAGCGCCCTCGGCGAGACCACGCCCACGCTGTCCAAGGTGCTCGAGCTCGCCCTGCGGGAGGCCCGCCACCACGAGTCGGCGGCGGGGCTGAACTGACCCAGAGGGGACGGCGCGGCCGACTGTCGCAGGACGTCGCCCTCGCCCGCCGAGCCGTGCTCAGCACGGTCGAGACCGCCTTCCCGCCCGCGCCGGCCCCAGTCGCAACGCAGAGCCCGGATCGCGCGGAGGCCCCGGGCCTGCTGCTCGTGGGCCTGTCCGGCGGACCCGACTCTTTGGCCCTGTCCGCCGCCGCCGCCCACTGGGCGCGCAGGGGCCGACTGCGCGTGGGGGCCGCGGTGATCGATCACGGCATGCAGGAGGGCTCCGCCCTGGTCGCCGAGCGCGCCGCTGAGCAGGCCCGCGAGCTCGGGCTGGATCCCGTGGAGATCCGAGCGGTCGAGGTCCGCGAACGCGGCGAGGGGCCCGAGGCCGCCGCGCGCGCGGCCCGCTACACGGCCCTGCACGAGATCGCCGCCGCCCACGGCGCCCGAGCGATCCTGCTGGGGCACACCCTCGACGACCAGGCCGAGTCGGTGCTGCTCGGGCTGGCCCGCGGCTCCGGGCCGCGCTCGCTGTCCGGCATGCCGCGCGTGCGCGACGACGGCCCCGTCCCCGTGCTGCGCCCGCTGCTCGAGCTGCGCCGCCGCCAGACGGAGGCGATCTGCGCGGCCGAGCAGCTCGAGCCCTGGCACGATCCCGCGAACGCCGACGAGACGATGCTGCGCGCCCGCGTCCGGGCCGCGGTGCTTCCCGAGCTCGAGCGCCAGCTGGGTCCCGGGGTGGCCGAGGCCCTGGCCCGCACCGCAGCCATCCTCGGTCCGGATGCCGAGCTGCTCGAGCAGCTGTCCCTGCAGGTGCTCGAGCGCGCCGTCGTCGTCCCGGACGAGCCGCCGCACAGAGGCTCGGAGGTCGGGCCGCAGCGCGACGGGGCGGCCGTCGTCGTCCTGTCCCTGGCGGTCCTGCAGTCCGAGCCGCAGCCGCTGGTGCGCCGCGCCCTGGCGCAGGCCTGCATGCGCGCCGGAGGGGAGCGGCCCACGCACGAGCGGCTCACCGCCCTGCACGAGCTCGCCTCGGGGCACGGGGAGGCCGGACCCGTGCAGATGGCGGGTAGGGTGGCCGCGTACAGGCGCCGACCCAGCTGCGGCGGCGGCCGAGCAGGGACGCTCGAGCTGGTCCTCCAGCCGCGCTGAGCGGCATGCGGCCGCAGGCTTCCGCGTCTCCCGCACCGGCCCCGACCGCACGACGGCCCGGCCACAGGCCTGCCGCTGCGTTCCTCGACGACAGCGGCACGGAGGCGGACAAGGAGAGCCGTGAAGCCCGAGCATGCGCAGGGGGACCTCACCGAGGTCCTGCACACCAAGGAGGAGATCGATCAGCGGGTGGCCGAGCTGGCCGCGCAGATCGATGCCGACTACGGAGACAGCGACGTCCTGCTCGTGGGCGTCCTCAAGGGCGCCGTGATGATCATGGCCGATCTGTCCCGCGCCCTGGCCGGGCAGTACCCCATGGACTGGATGGCCGTGTCGTCCTACGGCTCCGGCACCAAGTCCTCGGGAGTGGTGCGGATCCTCAAGGACCTCGACACCGACCTCACCGACCGCCACGTCCTGATCGTCGAGGACGTCATCGACTCCGGGCTGACCCTGTCCTGGCTGCTTGCCAACCTCAAGTCCCGGGGCGCCGCCTCGGTCGAGATCTGCACCCTCCTGCGCAAGCCGGAGGCCGCCAAGGTCGAGATCGACGTCCGCTACGTCGGGTGGGACATCCCCAACGAGTTCGTGGTCGGCTACGGCCTGGACTGGAACGAGAAGTACCGCAACCTGGAATGCATCGCGGTGCTCTCCCCGGACGTCTACTCCTGAGGGTGTCCGCCGAGGGGTGAACGCCCGGTCCGCCGCACGATGCCGTGCGGACCGGGCGATACCCTTGCACATCAGGCTCCGGCACGTCCGGCGGCCTCGCGACGCATCGCGGACGGGAAATGCGAAGAGAGGACCCACGGCCTTGGCCACTGAGAAGAAGAAGAAGAGCTTCCTGAGGGGACCCTTCATCTGGGTCCTGCTGGCTCTGCTCGTCCTGATCCCCGTCTTGTCCACACTGACCTCCGGCGGAGGCAGCCGGGTGGACACCAACGTGGGCCTGGAGCTGCTGCAGGACGACAAGGCCACCGAGGCCAAGATCTACGACGGCGATCAGAAGGTCGAGCTGACGCTGGCGGAGGACTACTCCGCGGACGGACGCGACTACGGGCGAAACGTCGAGTTCTTCTACGTCGAGCCGCGCGGCGAGCAGGTCGTGCAGGCCATCGACGACGCCGGGCTCGAGGGCTACACCGATCAGCCGGTGCAGACCAACTGGTTCCTGTCCCTGCTGCAGTTCCTGCTGCCGTTCCTGATCATCCTGGCGATCTTCTGGTTCGTGTTCGCCCGCATGCAGGGCGGCGGCTCCCAGGTCATGAAGTTCGGCCGCTCCAAGGCCAAGAAGTTCGATATGGACAACCCGCAGGTCACGTTCAAGGACGTGGCCGGCGCGGACGAGGCCGTGCAGGAGCTCGACGAGATCAAGCAGTTCCTGGTCGACCGCGATCGCTACACCGCCCTGGGTGCCAAGGTCCCCAAGGGCGTGCTGCTCTACGGCCCTCCCGGAACCGGCAAGACCCTGCTGGCCAAGGCCGTGGCGGGGGAGGCCAGCGTCCCGTTCTTCTCGATCTCCGGCTCGGACTTCGTGGAGATGTTCGTGGGCGTGGGCGCCTCGCGAGTCCGCGACCTGTTCCAGACCGCCAAGGAGTCGGCGCCGGCGATCATCTTCGTGGACGAGATCGACGCCGTCGGCCGCCAGCGCGGGGCCGGCATGGGCGGCGGCAACGACGAGCGCGAGCAGACCCTGAACCAGCTGCTCGTGGAGATGGACGGCTTCGAGGCCGGGACCAACGTCATCCTGATCGCCGCGACCAACCGCCCGGACGTACTGGACCCCGCCCTGCTGCGCCCGGGCCGCTTCGACCGCCAGATCGGCGTGGACGCCCCGGACATGAAGGGCCGCGAGCAGATCCTGCGTGTGCACGCGCAGGACAAGCCGCTGCACGAGTCGGTCGACCTGCGCTCGGTGGCCAAGCGGACGCCGGGCTTCACCGGCGCCGAGCTCGCCAACGTCATGAACGAGGCCGCGCTTCTCACCGCGCGCTCGCACGCCCAGCTGATCGACGACCGCGCCGTGGACGAGGCGATCGACCGCGTGATCGCCGGACCGCAGAAGCACTCGCGGCTCATGAAGGAGCACGAGCGCAAGGTCACCGCCTACCACGAGGGCGGCCACGCCCTGGTGGCGGCGGCGCTGCGCAACACCGATCCGGTCACCAAGATCACGATCCTGCCGCGCGGCCGGGCCCTGGGCTACACCATGGTCATGCCGGCGGACGACAAGTACTCGACCACCCGCCACGAGCTGCTCGATCAGATGGCCTATGCCATGGGCGGGCGCGCCGCGGAGGAGGTCGTGTTCAAGGACCCGTCCTCGGGCGCGGCCAACGACATCCAGAAGGCCACCGACACGGCCCGCAAGATGGTCACGCAGTACGGCATGAGCTCGCGCGTGGGCTCCATGAAGCTCGGCGGCGACGACAGCCAGCCGTTCATGGGCCGCGGCGGCTCGGAGGAGCGCGGCTACTCGGAGGCCACGGCGGCGATCGTCGACGCCGAGGTCCGCGCGCTGCTGGAGAACGCGCAGAACGAGGCCCATCAGATCCTGGTGGCCAACCGCGAGATCCTGGACCGCCTGGCCCTGGAGCTGCTCGAGCGCGAGACCCTCCTCGAGGCGGACATCGCCGAGATCTTCGCCGAGCTGGTCCGCCAGCCCGAGCGGCAGCAGTGGATCTCCGCCGAGGGCCGCCCGCAGTCGGACCTGCCCCCGGTGACCACATCCCGCGAGAAGGAGGAGCTGGCCGAGGCATCCCCCGAGGAGCGCGAGCGCTTCGAGGCCATGCCCGGCGAGGGCGAGGACCCCAAGCAGCGTCAGGCCGGGCACCGCCACGACGACGAGCCGGGCGCCGAGCACCCCGATCGCGACGGGCGCGACAACCGCTCCGAGTCCGGCGACGGGCAGGCGCCCTCCGGGCGCGCCGGCTCCACCGCGGCGGGCTCGGACGACGCCCCCTGGGACCAGGACGCCCCCGATGACAGGGAGCGTGGCTGAGCGATGCAGCAGCAGGACCACCACGAGGTCGGCGGCGGCCCCGGCGATCTCGCCCCGGTCGATCAGCCGCGCATCCGGGACGCGGTCCGGGAGATTCTGTCCGCGATCGGGGAGGACCCCGATCGCGAGGGCCTGAGAGAGACCCCGGACCGGGTGGCCCGCGCCTACGCCGAGATGTTCTCCGGGCTCGCCCAGGATCCGTCGGAGGTGCTCAGCGCCTCGTTCGACATCGGGCACTCCGAGCTGGTGCTGGTCAAGGACATCTCGTTCTACTCGACCTGCGAGCACCACCTCGTGCCCTTCCACGGCAGTGCGCACGTGGGCTACATCCCGGGGCCCTCGGGCCGGGTCACGGGCCTGTCCAAGATCGCCCGGCTCGTGGAGGTCTACGCCCGCCGCCCGCAGGTCCAGGAGCGGCTGACCACCCAGATCGCCGACGCCCTCATGGACGAGCTCAGCGCCGCCGGGGCGATCGTGGTGGTGCAGTGCGAGCACCTGTGCATGTCCATGCGCGGGGTGCGCAAGCCCGGCGCGTCCACCGTGACCTCCGCGGTGCGCGGCCAGCTGCGCGAGGCCGCCACCCGCTCCGAGGCCATGAGCCTGATCCTGGGAGGCTGAGACGACCATGCAGCCCACCCCTCCGGAGGCCGTCGCCCCGCAGCCCGCTGCCGTCCGCGGCGAGCTGGGCTGGGGGGACTGGGCGGGGCTGCCCTCCGGTCGCACGCTCGTCATGGGCATCCTCAACGTCACGCCGGACTCCTTCTCCGACGGCGGCCGGCACGACTCCCACCGGGCCGCGATCGCCCACGGGCACGAGCTCGCCTCCCAGGGCGCGGATCTGATCGACGTCGGCGGCGAGTCCACCCGCCCCGGTTCGCAGCGCGTGGATCCGGAGGAGGAGCGCCGGCGCATCCTGCCGGTGATCCGCGAGCTGTCGGATGCCGGAATCGTGCTGTCCGTGGACACCTTCAACCCGTCGACCGCAGAGGCCGCCCTGGACGCCGGGGCGCACTGCGTCAACGACGTCTCCGGCGTGGCTGTGCGCGACGGCATGGTCCCGCTGGTCGTCGAGCGGCAGGCACCGTACATCTGCATGCACTCCCGCGGCACCCCCGGGACCATGGACTCGCTGGCGGTCTACGACGACCTCGTGGGCGATGTGCTGCGCGAGATCCATGAGGTCGCCCAGCGCTTCCTCGATGCCGGGTTGGATCCCTCCAAGCTGGTGCTGGATCCGGGGCTCGGCTTCGCCAAGGGAGGGCGGCAGGACTGGCAGCTGCTGGAGGCCCTGCCGCGGTTCGTGGCCACCGGCTATCCGATCCTGGTGGCGGCCTCGCGCAAGCGCTTCATCGGCCATCTGCTCGGCAACGGCACCGCGCCGCGTCCAGCGGATCAGCGAGATATCGCCACGGCGGCCATCTCGGCGCTGTCTGCCGATCGCGGGGCGTGGGCGGTGCGCGTGCACGACGTCGCCTCGAGCGTCGACGCCATCGCCGTGGCCGGGGCCTGGAACCGCCCCGTCGGCAAGGAGGGGATCGCATGAGCGCAGATCGGATCGCGCTGAACGGACTCACCGAGGTGGGCCATCACGGGGTGTTCGACCACGAGCGCCGCGACGGCCAGGAGTTCTCGGTCGACCTGGTGCTGCACCTGGACCTGCGTCCTGCGGGCAGCTCGGACGAGCTGACCCGCACTGTGCACTACGGAGAGGTCGCCGAGGCCGTCCACGAGGAGATCGTCGGCCCGCCGGTGGATCTCATCGAGGCTCTGGCCGAGCGGATCGCGGCCCGGCTGCTGCGGGAGCAGGCCCTTCTGGAGGCTGTCGAGGTCACCGTGCACAAGCCGCACGCCCCGATCGAGGTGGCCTTCCGGGACGTGGCCGTGACGGTGCTGAGGGGGCGGTCCTGATGCCGCGGGCGCTGATCGGCATGGGCTCCAACCTCGGGGACCGCGGGCAGCTGCTGCGCTCGGCGGTCGAGCAGCTGCGCGCCGCCCCCGGGGTGAGCGTGGAGGCGGTCTCCCCGATCGCGATCACCGATCCGGTGGGCGGGCCGCCCGGCCAGCCGCAGTTCCTCAACGGCGTGGTGCGGCTGAGCACCGAGCTCTCGCCCAGGGAACTGCTCGCACTGTGCCAGCGCATCGAGGCGGATCACGACCGCGTGCGCCTGGAGCGGTGGGGTCCGCGCACCCTGGATCTGGACATCATCGACTTCGACGGCGCGGTGATGGATGATCCCGAGCTGACCATCCCGCACCCGCGGGCCCACGAGCGGGCCTTCGTGCTCTTCCCCTGGGCGCTGCTCGAGCCCCAGGCCGAGCTCGCCGGGAGCAGGATCGCCGAGCTGGCGGCGCAGGCCTCGGATGCCCGGGGCGTACGGGCGCAGACCTTCCGCCTCGAGGACGCCCCCGGCGAGGACGAGACCGCGGACGACTGAGCCGGCGGCGGACAGGATCGAGGACGGAGGCAGGAACATGGTGAAGGGGCTGACGGTGCGGCTGCTCGCGGTGCTCGCGGCGGTCGCCTTCATGGGCGGCTGGATCGCCCAGCTGGTCTCCGAGAGCTTGCACGGGCCCCTGCTGGCCCTGCCGGTGGCCTCCGGGATCGCGCTGCTGGTCTTCGCCGCGATCCTGCTGGTCGCCGGACTGCGCGTGCGCAGGCTGCGCGACGGTGACCGCGAGATCCGCATGGACCGCACCTGGGGCACCGTGATCGCCGCCCTGGCGCAGGCCGTGGCCGTGCTGGGCGCCCTGTGCCTGGGCTGGCACGCCATGCTCGCCGTGGACCAGGCCGCGCTGATCTCCCTGCGCACGGATCAGGGGCCGCTGTGGCGCTGCCTGTTCCAGGTGGGCGTGGGGGTCGCGCTGGCCGTCGTCGGGTGGATCGTCGAGCGCTTCTGCCGCATCCCGCCGGAGGACCCGGACGCGGAGGCCGACGGCGCCGCCGAGCGCGGTCGGGGCCGCACGGCCGAGGAGGGCGGGCTCGCCCGCTGGCGCGACTGAGCCTCGTGCCTCCGGAGGGCAGGGATCCCTCGCACGGAGGATGTGCGTGCGCTGGCAGGCCCCTTACTGTGGGGTGCTGATCCGTCATCTTCTCGATCAGGAGCATCTCGATCATGACCCATGAGCCCGACGGCGCTCCGAGGCTGCGCGCTGATGATCCTGCCACCCTGCCGGCCCCCGGCCCCCAGGACGGACAGTGGAAGGGGCTGGACCCCAGGTACATCCGAGTGCGCGTGATCTCGGAGGTGATCGGCTATCTGATCTTCGCGGCGGCGGTGGGCTGGCCGCTCGTGCTCAAGCTCGTGGGCGTGTGGGGCGAGGCCTCGTGGTGGGCCGTGCTGCCGTGGCCCCTCGGGGTCGCGGTGCTGTGCCTCGTGCAGGTCCTGCTGACCCCGCGGCGCGTGCGCTCCTACGGCTACCGCGAGGACGCGGATGACTTCATGGTCCGCAAGGGCCTTCTGGTCCGCACGCTGGTCGTGGTGCCCTACGGCCGCATGCAGTACGTGGACGTCAGCAGCGGACCGATCCTGCGGATGTTCGGGCTGTCGTCGATCACCCTGCACACCGCCTCGGCGGAGACCGACGCCGAGCTGCCGGGGATCACCGCCGAAGAGGCCAGGCGGCTGCGCGAGAGGCTCACCGAGCGCGGGGAAGCCCGCCTGATCGAGCTGTGAGGGGCGAGCAGATGTCCGATCGCAGCCCTGCGCAGCGTTCGGAGGCCCAGCCGACGGGCGCCTCCCCGGAGGCGGAGGCGCATCAGCCGGACTCGGCCGAGGACTGGCACCGCCTCCACCCGCTCTCGCCGCTGATCCGCGGCTGGATCGTGGTGCTCGCGGTCCTGGGAGTGCTGCTGTCCAACGTCATGGACGGCTTCTTCCGCGGCGACGGCCCCGGTCTCAACGACTCCGCGGAGGGCCTGCCGGGCTGGGCCTCGATGCTCGAGGGCACCGTCCTGTGGCTCGTACTGCTGCTGGTGGGCGTGGTGGTCGTCGTGGGCCTGCTGGTGGTCGTGGCCCTGTTCTCGCTGGTCGCCTGGTGGTTCACCACGTATCAGATCACCGGCACCCACGTGCGTCTGCGCCAGGGCGCCCTGGCCCGCCAGGAGCGCCAGACCCGCCTGGATCGCGTCCAGGCCCTCGACATCCGGCGGCCCCTGGGCGCGCGGATCTTCGGCCTGGCCGAGCTGAGCTTCGAGGTCGCCGATGCCGGCGAGTCGGCCGTCGTGCTGCGCTACCTGACCCATGCCCACGCACGACGGCTGCGCTCCCAGCTGCTCTCGCGCAGCCGTCCGCAGCCGGAGGCCCCTGCGGAGGCCGGCGATGCCGAGGCGGCGCTGCCCTGGGCGCGAGCCGCTGTCCCGGCCGCGGCTCAGGACCACGGCGCAGAGCAGCTGCTGCTGCGCGTTCCCGTGAGCCGCGTCCTGCTGTCCTGGGCCCTGAGCCCGTCCATGGTGATGCTGGTGGTCGTCGGGGCGGCGGCGCTCGCGGCGCTGATCTTCTTCCCCGAGTTCATGGGCGCGGCCTTCGCGGGCTGGATCCCGGTCGTCGTGGGACTGGTGGTCTCGCTCTTCCAGCGCCTCGAGAAGACCTGGGGCTTCAGCGCCTACCGCACCGACAGCGGTCTGCGGCTGCGCTACGGGCTGCTCAGCACGGTCTCCCAGACCGTGCCCACGGGCCGGATCCAGGCGCTGAAGGTGAACCGCCCCATGCTGTGGCGGCGCCCGGGCTGGAGCCGCGTGGCGATCAACGTGGCCGGCTACGGCGATCCCGCCGAGGAGATGAACGGCTCGGGGCGCACCACGCTGATCCCGGTGGCGACCGACGAGCACCTGGCGATCATGCTCGCCGAGGCGCTGGGCGCCGACGAGTCGCGCGAGGCCTTCGAGACGGCGTGCTACGGCCTCACGGCCGATCTCGTAGAGGATCCCGAGTGCCGGTTCACGATCTCGCCGCGCCGAGCGGCGCGCATCTCCTGGGTCGTGCGCCGTCGTCGGGGCTTCTCGGTGACGCGGCGTGAGGTCGTCACGATCGACGGCAGGCTCTCCCGCACCGCCTGCCTGGTCCCGCACGGGAAGATCCAGTCGATGGAGATCTCGCGAGGGCCGCTGGCGCGCTGGCTGGATCTCTCGGACGTCAGCCTGCATTCGATCCAGGGACCGGTCAGCCCCATGATCATGGCCATGGACCGGGAGGTCGCCGAGCGCTTCGTGTCCGAGCAGTCGCTGCGGGCGCATGAGAAGCACACCCTCGTGGGCGCCAGGGGCTGAGCGTGCGCGCGAGCGCACCGCCCGTCATAGGGTGGTGGCGCTGCGCCGGAGCGTCGCAGCAGCACCGTCGCAGGAGCCGTCGGGACCGTCGCAAGCGGGCGTCGGCCCAGAGACCCGAGAGCACACAGGAGAAGACCGTGAGCGAAGCCGCCAACCGCCCCGGGCGCCTGGGAGTGGGCGTGATCGGCGCCGGGCGAGTGGGGGCGGTGCTGGGAGCCGCGCTGCGTGCCGCCGGGCACGGGGTGGTGGGGGTCGCCGCCGTCTCGGAGGCCTCCCGGGAGCGTGCCGAGCTGCTGCTGCCCGAGGTCCCGATCCTCACCCCGCAGCAGATCGTGGAGCGCGCGGAGCTCGTGCTGCTGGCCGTTCCCGACGATCAGCTGGCCGACCTGGTGAGCGGACTGGCCGCGACCGGGCACTGGCAGGCCGGGCAGCTCGTGGCACACACCGCCGGCCGCTGGGGCGTGGAGGTCCTGGAGCCGGCGCGGCAGGCCGGAGCCATCGGGCTGGCGATCCACCCGTCCATGACGTTCACCGGGCTGAGTCTGGACCTGCCGCGACTCAGCGGCTGCGCGTTCGGTGTCACCGCCCCGGCGGCGGTGCTGCCGATCGCGCAGGCGCTGGTCATGGAGATGGGCGGCGAGCCCGTGGTCATCGCCGAGGCCGACCGCCCGATCTACCACGCGGCCCTGGCCCACGGCGCCAACCACCTCACCACGATCACCGGCCAGGCCCTGCAGCTGCTGGGCGAGCTGGGACTCGAGCAGCCGGAGCGCGTGCTCGGACCCCTGGCGCGGGCCGCCCTGGACAATGCGCTGTCGGCAGGGGAGTCGGCGCTGACCGGCCCGGTGGCCCGCGGCGACGCCGGCACCGTGGCCGAGCACCGCCAGACCCTCGCCGAGCACGCCCTGGGCACCGGTCAGCAGGACATCGACCGGGCCTACCGGGCGCTCGCGGCCCTGACGGCTGACCGAGCCCGGGACCGCGGCATGCTCACCGAGGCCCAGCACGCGCAGGTCCTCGAGGCGCTGAGCCGGAGCCGGAGCGAGGGATCCGGCAGCGCCCACGCGGCCGCCGGGCAGGGCGCCGCCGCTCTCGGCGGCTTCCCCGCGGCCGATGCCTCGGCGCCGCGCGGTTCCGCGGAATCGTCGGACCCCGTCGTAGTGCGCGAGCCGGAGAAGCTGCGCGCCGCCGTGCGGCGGGAGGTCGCCCGGCGGGGAGGGCAGCTGTCCATCGGCTTCGTGCCGACCATGGGCGCGCTGCACGAGGGGCACGCGCACCTGGTGCGCCGGGCCCGCGAGGAGAACGACCTGGTGATCGTCTCCATCTTCGTGAACCCGCTGCAGTTCGGACCGAACGAGGACTTCGAGCGCTACCCGTCGGACCTGGAGGCAGACCTGGAGCTGCTCGGGGGGCTGGGCGTCGATCTGGTCTTCGCTCCCGGGCTCGAGGACATGTACCCGGGCGGGGACCCGCTGGTGACCGTGAGCTCGGGGCGGCTCGGGACGGTGCTGGACGGAGCCTCGCGCCCCGGCCACTTCGACGGCGTAGTCACCGTCGTCAACAAGCTGCTGAGCCTGGTCTCAGGACGCACGGAGCAGCCGCTGCGCGCGTACTTCGGGCAGAAGGACGCCCAGCAGCTGCTGATCGTGCAGCGCATGGTCCGCGACACGAACCTGGACGTCGAGATCCGGCCGGTCCCGATCGTGCGGGCCCCGGACGGGCTCGCGCTGTCGTCGCGCAACGCGTACCTGGACGACGACGAGCGTCGGGCCGGGCTCGTGCTCTCCCGCACGCTGGGGGAGCTCGCCCTCGGGGAGATCGACCTGGCGGGGGCCCGCCGTCGGATCGACGAGGAGCCGATCGGCACCGGGCGCACGGTGGAGCTCGACTACCTCGTGGTCGTGGAGCCTGAGACCCTGAGCGAGATCCCGCCGCGCCCCGGAGCCCTGGCCCTGGTGGCGGCGCGGGTGGGGACCACGCGGCTGATCGACAACCGGGAGATCGAGGCCGCCCCGCGTCCGTGAGGCGGCTCTCACCGCCGGTCGGGGGCCCGGTGCCGATGCGACGACACCCCGGCCGGTGGCTATCCTGGGGGACTGTGACCACTGATCAGACGCGCGAGAACGCAGCCAGCCCCGCACCCGAGTCCTCGTCCGCCGCGGCCGAGGCCGCCCGCAGCGACGAGCAGCGGCAGTTCCGCATGGACAAGCGCGCCGCGCTGCTCGAGACGGGTCGCCAGGCCTACCCGGTCGAGGTCCCCCGGACCCACACGCTGCCCCAGGTCCGCGACGGCTGGGAGCATCTGGAGACCGGCGAGGAGACCGAGGACGTCGTCTCCGTGACCGGGCGCGTGGTGTTCGTGCGCAACACCGGCAAGCTGTGCTTCGCGGCCCTGCAGGACGGCGACGGCGTCCAGCTGCAGCTCATGCTCTCCAAGTCGGTCGTGGGCGAGGAGTCGCTGGCCGAGTGGAAGTCCCTGGTGGACCTGGGCGACTTCGTGGCCGCCACCGGCACCGTGATCCGCTCCCGCCGCGGCGAGCTCTCCGTCATGGTGGCCTCCTGGCAGATGGCCTCCAAGGCCCTGCGGCCGCTGCCCAATCTCTACGAGGGATCCGAGCTCAGCGAGGAGACCCGCGTCCGGCAGCGCTACCTGGACCTGCTCGTGCGCCAGGAGGCGCGCGACGTGGTCCGCAAGCGGGCCGCGATCATCTCCGCGGTGCGCCGCACGCTCGAGGACGAGGGCTACATCGAGATCGAGACCCCCGTGCTGCAGCTCGTGCACGGCGGCGCCACGGCCCGTCCGTTCGCCACGCACCTCAATGCGTTCGATCAGGACATGACCCTGCGCATCGCCACGGAGCTCTACCTCAAGCGCGCCGTCGTGGGCGGGGTGGAGCGGGTCTTCGAGATCGGGCGGGTGTTCCGCAACGAGGGCGTGGACTCCACGCACTCCCCGGAGTTCACCACCCTGGAGGTCTACGAGGCCTGGGGCGATCAGTTCTCGCAGGCCGAGCTCATGCAGCGCATGATCGTGGCCGCCGCCGACGCCCTGGGGATCGACGGCCCGCTGCGCACCGCCAAGGGCGAGATCGACCTGCGCGGCGAGTGGCCGTGGCTGAGCGTCTACCCGGGGCTCTCGGAGGCCGTGGGACAGGAGATCACGCCCGAGACCCCCGCCGAGGCGCTGCGGGCGATCGCCGCCGAGCACGACGTCTCGGTGGATCCCGCCTGGGGTGCCGAGAAGCTCGTGATCGAGCTCTTCGGAGAGATCGTGGAGCCCACGCTGATCCAGCCCACGTTCGTGTGCGACTACCCGCCGGCGGCCCAGCCGCTGGCCCGGCCGCACCGCGACAAGCCGGACGTCATCGAGGCCTGGGACCTGATCATCGGCGGCATGGAGCGCGGCACCGCGTTCTCCGAGCTGATCGACCCGGTGGTGCAGCGCGAGCGGCTCACCGAGCAGTCCCGCCTGGCCGCGGCCGGCGACGACGAGGCCATGCAGCTCGATGAGGACTTCCTGCGCGCCCTCGAGCACGGCGCCCCGCCCATGGGCGGACTGGGGCTGGGCCTGGACCGTCTGATCATGCTCTTCACGGATCTGGGCATCCGCGACACGATCCTGTTCCCCTTGATGAAGCCCGAGAAGGACTGATCCGCCATGGGCGAATACATCGCTGTGCTCCTGCCCTCGATCGGGGTGGGGCTGATCTTCTGGTTCACCATGCGGGCCCTGTTCCGGGCCGATCGCGGTGAGCGCCGTGCGCAGGAGGCCGTGAATCGCGATCAGGCCGATGCCGAGAAGTGGTATCAGGATCTGAAGGCGCGGGAATCCGGCGGACGCGGTTCCGCTCGGAGCGGATCCGATGAACATCAGGATGCACCGCGCAGTTGATTCTTCTCCGATTCCCCGGCTTCTCCGAGCCGGGGAATTGCTTTCAGCGGCATCCGATATCTATAGTTGCGGGCAATAGGGGATCCTGAGTGCGCAATTCGTGGTGATCGGGCCCGGAATCGGCTCCGCGGATCTCCTGACCGCACGAGCACATCGAATCAATGCTGAAGGAGCTCCACACATGGCGCAGACCGTGAAGATCATTCTCGAGGACGACCTGGACGGCGGCCCCGCGGACGAGACCGTCCGCTTCGGCCTGGACGGCGCGCAGTACGAGATCGACCTCTCCTCCGCCAACGCGGACAAGCTGCGCGCGGCCATCCGCCCGTACGTGGGCAAGGCCCGCCGGGCTCAGGCCAAGCAGGCCGGCCGCCCCGCCGCGAAGTCCTCGGGCACCCGCGCCAATCCGGACACCCCCAAGATCCGTGCCTGGGCGAAGGAGAACAACTACAACGTCTCCGATCGCGGCCGCATCCACCAGGAGGTCCAGGACGCGTACTACGCCGCTCACAAGTGAGCGCGCGCGGCCTGAGGGATTCATCACCGAATCGAGAATCTCAGGTCGCTTCGGAAACGAACTCGTGGTGAATGCCCGCAGGTATTCGATCTGAGATTGCCGTTCCATCGCAGTGCGGATCCCCGCTCGTCCTTCCGGACGTGCGGGGATTCCTCATTCGGGGACCGCCGTGCCCTGAGCGCCGCTGCCTCCGGCCGCCTGTCAGAAGGCTCCTTCGGGGGGCAGTGCGGGGTCGTCTCGCCGGTGGCGAACAATGGCGGCGAGACCCTCCGGCGTGCGTAGCATCGGTGCCAAACATCGACTGAGGAGTATCCATGTTCGAACGATTCACCGATCGGGCCCGACGGGTCGTGGTCCTGGCCCAGGAGGAGGCCAGGATGCTCAACCACAACTACATCGGCACCGAGCACCTGCTGCTGGGCCTCATCCACGAGAACGAGGGCGTGGCCGCCAAGGCCCTGGACTCGCTGGGCATCACCCTCAACGGGGCCCGCGAGCAGGTCCAGGACATCATCGGCCCGGGCCAGCAGGCCCCCTCCGGGCACATCCCCTTCACGCCGCGGGCCAAGAAGGTCCTGGAGCTCTCCCTGCGCGAGGCGCTGCAGCTCGGGCACAACTACATCGGCACCGAGCACATCCTGCTGGGCATCATCCGCGCAGGCGAGGGCGTGGCCGCCCAGGTGCTCACCAAGCTCGGCACCGAGCCGCAGAAGGTCCGCTCGACCGTCCTGGACCTGATCTCGGGCTACCAGTCCGGCGGCGAGGAGAAGGAGACCGCCGGCGCAGGCGCTCGCACCTCCGGCGAGGGCACCCCCGCGGGCTCGGCTGTGCTCGACCAGTTCGGGCGCAACCTGACGGCAGCGGCCCGCGAGAGCCAGCTCGACCCCGTGATCGGGCGCGCCCGCGAGATGGAGCGCGTCATGCAGGTCCTGTCGCGGCGCACCAAGAACAACCCGGTGCTGATCGGCGAGCCGGGCGTCGGCAAGACCGCCGTGGTCGAGGGTCTGGCCCAGGCCATCGTGCGCGGCGACGTCCCGGAGACGCTCAAGGACAAGCACCTCTACACGCTGGACCTCGGCTCGCTCGTGGCCGGCTCTCGCTACCGCGGCGATTTCGAGGAGCGCCTCAAGAAGGTGCTCAAGGAGATCAAGTCCCGCGGCGACATCATCCTGTTCATCGACGAGATCCACACGCTCGTCGGCGCGGGTGCCGCAGAGGGCGCGATCGACGCCGCCTCGATCCTCAAGCCCATGCTGGCCCGCGGCGAGCTGCAGACCATCGGCGCCACCACGCTGGATGAGTACCGCAAGCACATCGAGAAGGACGCAGCGCTCGAGCGCCGCTTCCAGCCGATCCAGGTCGACGAGCCCTCCGAGGCGCACTCGATCGAGATCCTCAAGGGCCTGCGCGACAAGTACGAGGCGCACCACCGCGTGTCGATCTCGGACGAGGCCCTCGAGGCCGCCGTGCACCAGTCGGCCCGCTACATCTCGGACCGCTTCCTGCCGGACAAGGCGATCGACCTGATCGACGAGGCCGGTGCCCGCCTGCGCATCAAGCGCATGACGGCCCCGCCGGAGATCAAGGAGCTCGACGAGCGCATCGCCAAGGTCAAGCAGGCCAAGGAGGATGCGATCGAGGGCCAGGACTACGAGAAGGCCGCCTCGCTGCGCGATCAGGAGCAGAAGCTGCTGTCCGAGCGCGATGACAAGGACACCGCCTGGCGCGAGGGCGGCGACCAGGTCGCCGAGGTCACCCCAGAGGTCATCTCGGACGTGCTCTCCGCGGCCACGGGCGTGCCGCTGTACCGCCTGACCGACGAGGAGTCCGGCCGCCTCATCCGCATGGAGGAGGAGCTGCACAAGCGCGTCGTGGGCCAGGAGGAGGCCATCAAGGCTCTCTCCCGCTCCATCCGACGCACGCGTGCGGGCCTCAAGGACCCCAAGCGCCCCGGCGGGTCGTTCATCTTCGCCGGCCCCACGGGCGTCGGCAAGACGGAGCTGGCCAAGTCGCTGGCGGAGTTCCTGTTCGGCGATGAGGACTCCCTCATCACGCTGGACATGTCCGAGTACCAGGAGAAGCACACGGTCTCGCGGCTGTTCGGTGCCCCTCCCGGCTACGTCGGCTTCGAGGAGGGCGGCCAGCTGACCGAGAAGGTCCGCCGCAAGCCGTTCTCCGTCGTGCTCTTCGACGAGGTCGAGAAGGCGCACCAGGACCTGTTCAACTCGCTGCTGCAGATCCTCGAGGACGGTCGACTGACCGACTCGCAGGGCCGCGTGGTGGACTTCAAGAACACCGTGATCATCATGACCACGAACCTGGGCACCAAGGACATCTCGCGCAGCGTCCCCATGGGCTTCCAGGCGGGCAACGACTCGACCACGAACTACGAGCGCATGCAGCAGCGCGTCAACGACGAGCTCAAGGAGCACTTCCGCCCCGAGTTCCTCAACCGCGTGGACGAGATCGTCGTGTTCCCGCAGCTGGAGGAGAAGGAGATCGTCCAGATCGTCGATCTGTTCGTCGCCCGTCTCCAGGAGCGCCTGCGCGAGCAGGACATGTCGATCGTGGTCTCGGACGCCGCCAAGAAGGTGCTGGCCAAGCGGGGCTACGACCCAACCATGGGCGCCCGTCCGCTGCGCCGCACGATCCAGCGCGAGATCGAGGACACGCTCTCGGAGAAGATCCTCTTCGGCGACATCAAGGAGGGCGAGCGCGTCTCCGTGGATGTGGACGGAGACGGCGACGACGCCAAGCTGACGTTCTCGTCGGTGGCCATGTCGGAGCTGCCGGACACGGAGTTCTCCGACGACGACCAGGACGGCTCCGCTCAGGATCCGGATCTGGTGCCCGGTGAGGTGCCGTCCGGGACCAACGTCCCGCACAGCACCGACGGCGACACCGGATCGGCCGGCGCCGAGGCTCCCGAGCCCGGCCACGGCCCGGAGTCGGGTCCGACCACGGCCTGATCCTCCGGCACGGGGCCGATCCGCTGCGGCACCTGTCATCGACGCCCTCCCCGAGCTCAGCTCGGGGAGGGCGTCGGCGTCTGCGCTCTCCGGGCTCGGCCGGGGCCCCGGCGAGGGCGAGGGTCGCGGGCGGTCGTACACTTTCCGGATGACTCTCGAGCTGCGCCTGCGCCCTGCCACCACGGGCGACGTCCACGCGATCAAGGCCCTCGTGGGTCCGCTGGCGCAGGAGGGCGTGCTGGTGATCAAGGAGACCGTCGCGTACTACGAGGGCATCCAGGAGTTCCTCATCGCCGAGCTCGTGGACGACGACCCCTCCGGCGCCGGCCTGGTCGACGAGTCCGGGATCGCCTACGGGCAGCCGTCGCCCAGCGGGACCTCGGCCCGGATCGTGGGCTGCGGGGCCCTGCACGTGATGTGGCAGGACCTCGCCGAGATCCGCACCCTGGCCGCCGACCCGCGGGTGCGCGGGCAGGGCGTGGGGTGGCGGCTCGTGGAGGCCCTGCTGGAGCGGGCGCGCAGGCTGGGGGTGGACCGGGTCTTCTGCCTGACCTTCGAGGTGGAGTTCTTCCAGCGCCAGGGCTTCCGGGTCATGGCCGATCAGCGCCCGATCGACCCGGACGTCTTCGCGGAGCTGCTGCGCTCCCATGACGAGGGCGTGGCCGAGTTCCTGGACCTCGCCCGGGTGAAGCCCAACACGCTGGGCAACACCCGGATGATCCTCACGCTCTGACGGGGGCCGCGCAGACCGGTCGGGATCAGCCGGGCAGAGCGATCCTGTCGCCGCGGCGGTGGGCCAAGCCATCGGAGACCAGGCCGTCGACCGCGCGCTGTCGCTGCTCGACGGGGGATTCGAGCGTCAGCAGGGCCTCGAGGGGGCGGGCCAGATCCGCACTCGCGCCGCGCGGCAGGGTGACCTGCTGGTCCCGCGTCAGCCAGCTCTCCGGGACCGGCTGATCCGCGGCGCGCAGCACCGCCATGACCGCGCCGCGCACCTGCCGGTCGGTGCCCTTCCAGGACTGTCCCCGCGGGGCCTCCTCCGGCTCCGGGCGACCGGCTGCGATCCAGGCGCAGAGATCCTGCACGGGGCACTGGTCGCAGCGCGGAGACCGAGCCGTGCAGATCAGGGCGCCGAGCTCCATCACGGACTGGTTCCACACCACCGAGGCCGCGCGCTGCTCGGGCAGCAGCGCGCGGGCCAGACGGGTCTCGGCTGCCGTCAGGGACCGGCTCGGCAGCCCCTTGCCGGAGAAGAGGCGAGCGTGCACGCGTCGGATGTTGGTGTCGATCACGCACTGGCGCTCGCCGAAGGCGAAGGCCGAGACCGCCGCGGCCGTGTAGGCCCCGATGCCCGGCAGCGCCAGCAGCTGGTCGTGCTCGCGCGGCACGCGGCCGCCGTGGTCCGCGACGATCGCCTGTGCGGCGGCCTGCAGCCGCAGGGCCCGTCGGGGATAGCCCAGGCGGTCCCAGGCGCGCAGGACGTCGGCGGTCGGCGCCGCGGCAAGGTCGGCGGGGGAGGGCCAGCGCCGCATCCAGTCGAGCCAGCGGGGCAGCACGCGCACCACGGGAGTCTGCTGGAGCATGATCTCCGAGACCAGCACGCCCCAGGCGGTGCGCTCGGGGCAGCGCCAGGGGAGGTCGCGGCCGTCGCTGGCGTACCAGGCGGCGATCCGGTCGCGGATCTGCGCGAGTCGCTGAGCATCCTGAGGTGAGGGATCGGCGATGTGCGGGCTGGGCATCGCGCCACTGTAGCCTGGAGGCCATGGCACGGGACGACGCGGATGACGGGCGCAGGGACGCCCCCTGGGACTTCGATCTGCCGGATCTCGGAGCCTCCACGACCCCCGAGCATCACCGGCGCCGCCGCCGTGCCGAGCAGCAGGAGGCGCCGCAGACCCCGTCCGAGGAACGATCGCAGCCCCGGACGCGCTCGAGCTCCGAGCCCGCGACGCGGTTTTCGCCGCAGCGCACGGGTCGCAGACGGTCCTCCGAGGACCCGCTGGATTTCGAGGGCCTCGACGACGACCCCATCGATCAGGACGACCACGACCTGATCCCGCACTCCGCCGAGGAGCTGTCCACGGTGGGCCCGGGCCCGCGCGGTCCCCAGCTGCCGGACGACGATGACGTCCCCGACGACTTCGGGGCCCCTCAGCCGTACTCCTCTGCTCCGCGCAGCTCAGCCGGTGCAGGGTCCCGCGACGGGGCTGCTTCGTCTTCTTCCGGTGCGCGCTCCTCGCGCGCAGCCTCCGCACCGGAGGACGACCTGCTGCCTGCTTGGGCCACCGGCAAGCCTGCGCGACGGCGCCCGGGCCGCGCCGCCGGGGCGGCTTCATCGAGGGAGCAGGCCGCTCCCGGCGATGCGCTTGAGCACCAGCGCCGAGCCCAGAGCGGTCGTGTCGAGGAGCTGAGCGGTGGGGACCTGGACCGTGAGGAGCGGCGCGGCTCAGCGGGACGTCGTCACGGCCGGCCCGCAGGCGGTGCGCGCCCTGACCGCAGGCGGCACGACGACCACGATCGCGACGCCTGGGGCGACGAGCACGGCTATCCCGAGGACTGGGACGACGAGCGCGGATATGCCGAAGACTGGGACGACGAGGACTGGGCGGAGGCACCGGAGGCTCGGCAGTCGCGGTGGCGCAGCTGGATCGGTGATCCGCAGCGGCTGACCCGCCTGCTGGTCCCGGCAGCTGTGGTGCTGCTGCTGATCGCGGTGGGCATCTGGTCGGTGAACGCGCTCACCGGCGGCTCGGAGACGGCCGAGGACCCCGAGGCGGCGGCCACCGAGGCGGCGCAGTCGGAGGATCCCTTCGACGGCTTCTCCGCGCGCCCGCAGGACGAGACCACCGACGGCGCCAGCGGCCCGGCCGCACAGGCCTGCGGCGATGCCCTGAAGATCACGGGGTCCACGGACCACGAGACCTATGCCGAGGACGCGGACCCGATCCTGATCATGACCATCGAGAACACGGGCGAGGACCCCTGCATGGTCAATGCGGGCACCGCGCGCATGGACTACACGGTCACCTCCGGCTCCGACACGGTCTTCGACTCGAAGCACTGCCAGATCGACGGCCAGGACCGTCCGATCGAGCTCGAGGCCGGGGGCAAGGAGAGCGCCCGGATGCAGTGGAACCGCCAGCGCTCGGCGGAAGGGTGCGCCGAGGATCTCGAGGACGCCGCGGCCGGAGGCTATGAGCTGGAGGTCTCGCTGGGCGAGGACTCCGCGGAGCCGGTCGAGTTCACCCTGAAGTGAGACAGGTCAGGACGGCGGGAAGAAGATCTGCAGGGCCTCCACCAGGCTGGTGACCTCGCGGACGCGGAAGCCGTCGGGGATGCTGCTGAGCCCCTGCGGGCTGGCCGGGACCACGGCGTGGGTGAAGCCCAGCCTGGCGACTTCCCGGATGCGCTGCTCGATCCCCGGAACGGGCCGGACCTCACCGGCCAGGCCGACCTCGCCGAAGCACACGAGGCGCTGGGGCAGGGGCTTGTCCTGTGCGGCCGAGGCCAGTGCCAGCGCGGTGGCCAGGTCCGCGGCGGGCTCGCCGAGGCGCACACCGCCCACGGTCGAGACATAGGCGTCCATGGAGGCCAGTCCCACACCCGCTCGGCGCTGCAGGACGGCCAGCAGCATGGCCACCCGCGAGCTGTCCAGACCGGAGGTGGCGCGGCGCGGCTGGGCGGTCGAGGACTGGTCCAGCAGCGCCTGGACCTCCGCCAGCAGGGGGCGCCGCCCCTCCATGGTCACGGTGAGGCAGGTCCCGGACACCGGATGCGCGGTGCGCGAGACGAACAGCCCGGAGGGATCCGAGACCGAGCGGATGCCGCTGTCCACGAGCTCGAAGCAGCCGACGTCGTCGGTGGGGCCGTAGCGGTTCTTGACCGCGCGCAGCAGCCGGATGCTCGAGTGCTTCTGGCCCTCGAACTGGCAGACCACGTCCACCAGGTGCTCGAGCAGCCGGGGTCCGGCGATGGTCCCCTCCTTGGTCACGTGCCCCACGAGCAGCACGGTCATGCCCCGCGACTTGGCCGCGGCGATCAGGGAGGCGGCGACCTCCCGCACCTGGGTCACGCCGCCGGCGGAGCCGTCGACCTCGGCGCTGGCCAGGGTCTGGACGGAGTCCACGACCAGGACCTCCGGCGACAGTGCCTCCACCTGTCCCAGTGCGGTGGACAGATCCGTCTCCGAGGTGAGGTAGAGGGAATCAGCCAGCGCGCCCACGCGGTCGGCGCGCAGCTTCACCTGGGCCGCGGATTCCTCACCCGTGATGTACAGGACCGAGCGCGGACCGCGCGGTGCGGTGCCCTGGGCCACGCGAGCCGCGACGTCCAGCAGGAGGGTGGACTTGCCGACGCCCGGCTCCCCGGCCAGCAGGATCACCGCGCCGGGCACGAGCCCGCCGCCCAGGACGCGATCGAGCTCTCCGACGCCGGTGGGGACGCTGGTGGCCTGGGTGGCGTCCACCTGGGCGATGGGCTTGGCGGGATCGGCGATCGAGCGGGCCGGGGTGGTGCGGGCCTTGTGCTCGCCGACCTCCTCCATGGTCCCCCAGGCCTGGCATTCGGCGCAGCGGCCCACCCACTTGACGGTGCTCCACCCGCATTCCGTGCAGCGGTATCCCGAGGAGCTGCGCTTGGACCTGGTGCTCATGCCGTCGACCTCATGGCTCACACGCTAGGAACCGGGTCCGACAGCACAGCGGGTGCTCACATGCGGTCCCAGTCGTCGAGGGCCGGCAGGTGGGCGATGGCGTCCTCGTGGTCCATGTTGGTGGCCTCGAGGAGGTCCACCGCCAGCGGCCGCATGAGCAGCACAAGGGTCTGGCCCTCGAGGGTCTGCACGCCCATGTCCTGGGGGTTCAGGCGCTCGGCCACGGTGATCAGCTCGTTGCGCGCCTGGCGCAGGAACGATTCGCGCGACTCCCGCTGAGGGACGGCCAGGGCGCGGCCCACCGTGTCGGTCGAATCCGCCATGTCCCTCAGGCATTCGGAGATCGACTCGATGGCAGCCGGTGCCAGGGTGACGTGGTTGATGACCCCGGCCACCCGGCGCACCAGCACCCGGCTGTCGCGCGCGGCCAGGTCCAGGTAGTGCGCCGAGATCGCGATCTGCTCGATCTCCGAGCGGTGGCGCCGATGCACGGGCGCTGCCGCGGCGATCTCCTGGGAGGCCTGCAGCGCGGTCTTCACGGAATCGATCTCGGACTGGGTGCGCCGGGCGCGCACCAGGCAGTGCCATGCGGCCGTGGAGTCGTCCTCGGTGATGGCCTGGGCGGCCTCGCGCAGCACGGCGGAGAGCTCATCGGTCAGCCGGCGCACGTGCACACGCGGCTGGCGGCGGGGGTCTGAGGGGACCAGGTAGGCCATGAGCAGGGCGAAGACCCCGCCCACCATGGCATCGGTCGAGCGGGCGAACGCGCCGTCGGACGACGGCGGCAGCATGACGACCAGCAGCGACTGCAGGGCCATCTGCGTGGTGAACAGGACGCCGCTGTCCAGGAACCGGGCCAGCAGGATGGACACCAGCATGACGACGCCGCCCTGCCACGTCCCGACGCCGATGAAGTGGATCAGCACCTCGGCCAGCGCGATGCCGAGCGTGCAGCCGATGGCGACCTCGAGCACGCGCCGGTAGCGCTGCCCGCCCTTGGAGAAGCCGAGGGCCACGGTGGCCGCCGTGGCCGCGAAGATCGGCCCCGTGTGCCCGAGCACGTTCTCGGCGAAGACGAAGGCGCCGATCGCGGCGACCGTGAGCTGCAGGGCCTGCAGGATGTCGCCGCGCAGGCGAGCCCCGCCGGCGCGGGCGCGCTCGCTGAACTCCCTGCCGGCGCGGTGCACCAGCCCGGGACTCTGCTCGGCTTCGCTCATGCGAGCCATCCTAGGTGCATCTGGCCCCCTCGCCGGTGGCACCGAGGGTGCCTCGATGCTGGCCGCTCGGGAGCTTGCGGTCCGCATGACGACGCTCACGCCATCAAAAAATATGTGCTCAGCAATACATAAAGACCGCCGAAGGGTCGGGGAAGTTCACCTTCCGTTCACGGCCTGAGCGGAGTCCGGCTACGTGCCGATCCTAGAGTCGGTGAGCGTTGGGTGGGCTTGGCCGGGAATTCGGGGCCTTCGTCCAGCGCCGCCGGACCTCACCGGCACGTCAGCTTCAGCAGAACCACAGGAACAGGGGCACCACGTGAAGGCTTCTCGCATCGGCCAGAGCGCCGCGATTCTCTCCATCGGCGCTATCGCACTGACCGCTTGCGGCGGCGGCGGCGGCACGACCACGCTGCAGGGCGCGGGCGCGTCCTCGCAGGAGGCGGCCATGAACGCCTGGTCGGATGGCGCCGGCGAGCTGGATCCGGCCGTCGAGGTCCGCTACTCGCCGGATGGCTCCGGCGCCGGCCGCGAGGCCTTCCTGGCCGGCGGCGCGAGCTTCGCCGGCTCGGATGCCGCCATGGACGAGGAGGAGTTCGAGTCCTCCAAGGAGCAGTGCGGCGACAAGGGTGCGTTCAACGTCCCCGCCTACATCTCCCCGATCGCGGTCGGCTTCAACCTCGAGGGCATCGACTCCCTGAACCTCGACGCCGAGACCATCGCGGGCATCTTCTCCGGCGAGATCACCACCTGGAACGATCCGGCCATCGCCCAGCAGAACCCGGATGCCGATCTGCCGGACACGAACATCACCGTGGTGCACCGCTCGGATGAGTCCGGCACCACCGAGAACTTCACCGACTACCTGCATGCGGCCGCCCCCGAGGCCTGGTCGGACGAGGCCTCCGAGTCCTGGCCGATCTCCGGCCAGGAGAACTCCCAGGGCACCTCCGGCGTGGTCTCCACCGCCTCTGACACGGACGGCGCCATCACTTACGCCGATGCCTCCGCCATCGGCGATCTGGGCACCGTGGCCGTGGGCGTGGGCGAAGACTACGTCGAGTACAGCCCCGACGCTGCCGCTGCGGCCGTCGACGCCTCCCAGCGCGTCGAGGGCGGCGCCGAGAACAACATGGCGCTCGAGCTCGACCGCGACACCGAGGCCGACGGGGCCTACCCGATCATCCTGGTCTCGTACCACATCTACTGCAACGAGTACCAGGATCAGGACACCGCCGACGCGGCCAAGGCCTTCGGCCAGTACGTGGTCTCGGAGGAGGGCCAGCAGGCCTCTGCCGACGCCGCGCACTCCGCTCCGCTGAGCGAGGGAATGCGCCAGGAGGCGCACGACGCGATCGACCAGATCACCGCCGCCGGCTGATCCGCTGCGCGCAGGCCGACCCAGTCGGCATGCGCGCCCCGCGACGGGCCCGTCCGGGCCTCCCTGAGGAGAGATCCCGGGCACGGGCGGGCCCGTCGCTGTGGCCGCTGGCCGCGCAACCACGAGCGGCCCGACGGCCCGCCGACGAAAGCATCTACACCCGAAGGGGTCGAGAATGTCCACCAATGTCTCTGAGAAGAGGCGGCCGGAGCAGAAGCCGGAGGGCTCCCGGGCCTTCGATTCCGGCTCGAAGGGCGGGCGCTTCGGCGACCAGCTCTTCTCCGGTCTGAGCCTGGCCGCAGGCATCCTGATCTTCGTGATCCTGCTTGCGGTCTTCACCTTCCTCGGCTGGAAGTCCGCCGACATCCTGACGATCCCGGGCTCCGCCATCACCGGCGGCGAGGGGTTCTTCGCCTACGTCTACCCGATCGTCCTGGGCACCCTGATGGCGGCCGTGATCGCGCTGCTGATCGCGACCCCGCTGGGCATCCTCGTGGCTCTGTACATCTCACACTTCGCCCCGCCCAAGGTCGCCAAGCCGGTCGGCTACGTGATCGACCTGCTCGCGGCCATCCCCTCGGTCGTCTACGGCGCCTGGGGCATGACGGTGCTGGCTCCGGCGCTGGTGCCGTTCTACAACTGGCTCGCCGAGAGCTTCGGGTGGATCCCGCTGCTCGAGGGGCCGGCCTCGAACACCGGGCGCACCATGCTCACCGCGGGTGTGGTGCTGGCGATCATGATCCTGCCGATCATCACCGCCATGTCCCGCGAGCTGTTCGTCCAGACGCCCAAGCTGCACGAGGAGGCCTCGCTGGCCCTCGGCGCCACCCGACTCGAGATGATCGGCCAGGCCGTCATGCCGTTCGCCCGGGCGGGCATCGTCTCCTCCGTCATGCTGGCCCTGGGCCGTGCACTCGGCGAGACCATGGCCGTGGCGCTGGTGCTCTCCACCGGCGGCTTGCAGTGGTCGCTGATCCGCACGGGCAACAACACCATCGCCGCGGAGATCGCGCTGAACTACCCGGAGGCCTTCGGCAACCGGTTCACCGAGCTCATCGCCGCCGGCTTCGTGCTCTTCATCATCACGCTGATCGTGAACCTCGCAGCACGCGCGATCACCGCCCGCTACAAGGAATTCTCGGGGGCAAACTGATGTCGACCAACACCACTGAGCAGCGCTCCGAGACCCGGAGCCCCAAGAATCAGAACTCGCTCACGTCGGGTCAGCGCCCCAAGTGGCTGATCCCGGCCATCCTCGTCGGCTCGATCGTCGTCGGAGCCGCCCTGGCCGCCCTCGTGAGCTTCAGCGTCGCACTGTGGGCCCTGTTCGCGGCCGTGGTCTTCCTGATCGCCGCTCCGATCGCGGTCACCTCGATCGAGGGCTCCCGTCAGGGCAAGAATGCGGCCCTGACCTATCTGGTCTACGGCGCCTTCATCGTGGCGGTCATCCCGCTGATCTCGGTGATCTGGACCGTGCTCTTCCGCGGTATCCCCACGCTGTCGCCGGAGCTGCTGACCACCACCATGTCCAGCGTGACCGCCATCGACGATCAGCAGAGCGTCGAGAACGGCACGGGCGTCCAGGGCGGCATCCTGCACGCCATCGTGGGCAGCGTGATCGTGACCCTGTGCGCCACGATCATCTCGGTCCCGATCGGCCTGCTGACGGCCATCTACCAGGTCGAGTACTCCAACGGCAACACGCTGTCGAAGATCATCACCTTCCTGGTGGACGTCATGACCGGCATCCCGTCGATCGTCGCCGGCCTGTTCGCCTCGGCCCTCTTCACGATCATCCTGGGTCAGCAGGGCGTGCGCATGGGCATCGTCGGCGCGATCGCGCTGACCGTGCTGATGATCCCCACCGTGGTGAAGTCCACGGAGGAGATGCTGAAGGTCGTGCCCAATGAGCTGAGAGAAGCCTCATATGCCCTGGGAGTGCGCAAGTGGCGTACGATTCTGAAGGTGGTCATCCCCACCGCGATCTCGGGCATCGCCGCCGGCGTCACGCTGGCCATCGCCCGAGTGATCGGTGAGACGGCACCGCTGATGGTGACGATCGGCTTCCTGGACTCCATGAACGCGAATCCGTTCCACGACTGGATGTCCTCGTTGCCGACCTTCATCTACCAGCAGCTGATGCGCCCGATCTCGCCGACCACGCCTGATCCGTCCACGGATCGCGCGTGGGCTGCCGCGCTCGTGCTGATCGTCTTCGTCATGCTGCTGAACCTGGCGGCACGACTGATCGCCAACGCCTTCGCACCCAAGACCGCTGGTCGCTGAACCCTCCGCCGACTGAGAAAGAAGCTCTGAACCACATGTCGAAGCGAATCGACGTCGAGAACCTCGATGTCTTCTACGGAGATTTCCGCGCCGTCGAGGGCGTGAACATCGATATCGATCCCAACACCGTGACGGCCTTCATCGGCCCGTCCGGCTGCGGCAAGTCCACGGTGCTGCGCTCCCTGAACCGCATGCACGAGGTCATCCCCGGCGCCTACACCACGGGCAAGGTCCTGATCGACGGCGAGGACGTGTACGGCCGCGGCGTCGATCCGGTGACCGTCCGCTCCACGATCGGGATGGTCTTCCAGCGCCCGAACCCGTTCCCCACCATGTCCATCCGCGACAACGTGCTGGCCGGCGTGAAGCTGAACAACAAGGCGATCTCCAAGAAGGACGCCGACGAGCTCGTGGAGTCGTCCCTGCGCGGCTCCAACCTCTGGAACGAGGTCAAGGACCGTCTGGACCGCCCGGGGTCGGGCCTGTCCGGCGGCCAGCAGCAGCGTCTGTGCATCGCCCGCGCGATCGCCGTGAAGCCCGAGATCATCCTGATGGACGAGCCCTGCTCGGCCCTGGACCCGATCTCGACCATCGCGATCGAGGACCTGATCCACGACCTCAAGAAGGACTTCACGGTCGTGATCGTGACTCACAACATGCAGCAGGCCCAGCGCGTGGCCGACCGCACCGCCTTCTTCAACCTGGAGGCCACCGGCAAGCCCGGCAAGCTCGTGGAGTACAACGACACCACGAACATCTTCCAGAACCCGCAGCAGCAGGCCACCGAGGACTACGTCTCCGGTCGCTTCGGCTGATCGGCAGGGCCTGCCCGCGCAGGCTCCTCAGAGGCACTCAGCGCCCCCGCTCGGATGGATCCGAGCGGGGGCGCTGTCATTCTCGGACGGCGTGCCCGGGAGCTGATCGAGCGGTCCCGCGGCGTGCGTCGGGGGCAGGAAGCGCAGCGGCGACAGCCGGGGAAGGCAGGGGTCCTTCAGAGGCTCAGCAGGGGGGAGGCCGCAGTGACCAGCACGGCGCTGGCGGCGGCGCAGGCGGGGATCGTGATGATCCAGCAGCCGATGACCTGGGCGACGACCACGTGGTGCGTGGAGCGGAAGCGCTGGTTGACGCCTGCGCCGAGCACGGCGGCGGCGGTCGTCTGCGAGGTGGACATCTGCACGTCCGAGCCCAGCGCCACGGGCAGCAGCAGGGCGCCGGCCACGGCCTGGGCGGTGGCCCCGCGCACGGCATCGGGGCGGACCATGCGGGAGGAGATCGTGCGGGCGATCTGCCAGCCGCCCAGCAGGCTGCCGCCGGCCAGGCACAGGGCCACGACGACGTCGATCGCGACGGCGGCCTCGGGCGCCTCGAGAGCAGAGAGGCCTGACAGCCCCGCGACGGCGGTGACCAGGGCGATCATGCGCGGTCCGTGGATCACGCCGTGGCCGAGGTTGATGGCGGTGGCGCCGATGGCCAGGGCCACGCGCGCCGAGAGGGTGACCTGGTCGGCCTCGAACCGACTGGCTAGGTGAACCACGGGGATCAGCAGTACCCAGGACAGGGCGAAGGCGACCAGCGGGCCCAGGACCACGGGCAGGAGCAGAAGGCCCAGGGGCCAGGCCGCGCTCGGGGGATAGCTGGTCAGGCCCAGGGCCCCGGCGGTCAGGGAGGCTGCGAGCAGGGAGCTGGTCAGGGTGGCGCCCATGGAGGCGGGCAGGCCGCGCTGCCACGTGAGAAGGGCCCAGGCGATGCTCACGATGAGCGCGCTGGCGACCACCAGCAGTCCCGTGCGCGGATCCGGGACCAGCGTCTCCAGATTCTCGGTGGCCGGCTGCATGGGCACCAGCAGCGCCACCAGCGCCACGCCCAGGACGTTGAGCACCGCGGCCATCACCAGCGCCGTGCCAGCAGTCAGGGCCCGATGGCGCACGGGCATGGCGATCGCGTTGGAGACGTCGTGCCCGGAGCTGATGACGGCGAAGGCCAGAGCCAGGACGAGGACGGCGGCGGAGGCTGCGAGCAGCACGGATCAGGCCTCGGAGATGCTGATGCGCCCGACCTCGTGGGCCAGCGCCGTCATGGAGCGGGCGGCCTCGTGCAGCTGATCGGCGGTCTGCAGCGACTCGAAGGCCTCTGCTGGCTCCAGCTCCCGGAACAGCTGCTGCCGGTGCACCAGGAACGTCCGCTCGGTCTGCTTGCGGAGGCGGTGCATGTCGAACCAGTACTCGTCGAGCCCCTCGAGCGTGCGCAGCCGCAGCACGGCAGTGCGCGAGAGCGAGGCCATGCGGCTGATGCTGGAGAGCTGCTCCGTGGTGTGGGCGCCGTGGGAGAGACGGTGCGGGTCGACGGCAAGGGCCTCGACGCACAGCTGGAGGTGCTCGGAGGCCTCCGCCAGGTGGCTGCTGAGGATGTAGATGTCCGAACGGGGCAGGGGCAGGGCGTAGGTGGTGCGAGCCGAGGTCATGGCCCCGAAGTGCAGATCCGCGGTCCGGGTGCCGATGCTGCTGGTCTGAGCCTGCAGCTCGGCCACGCGATCACCCTCGGCGGGGAGCATCTCGGAGCAGCAGCGCACCGCTTCCTGCACCTGATCGCTGAGCTGCGCCAGGGTGTGCAGCACCCCGCTGTCCTCGGGGAAGACACGCAGTGCCATGGAGCCATGCCTTCGGTCGATGGAGCGGATGAGCCCGCAGTGCGGCGGCTGCGGGACCTGGTCAGGGACCGGCTCGTGGCCGATCGATGGTTGAGGGGTGCCGGACCGGGAGCGCCTCTCGGCGTGTGGCCGCTCGAGGCGGCTGAATGATGGAGCCCGGGGCTGCCGCAGCCCGGCACCTGGCATCCATTGTACGGGCCGCCCCCGGTGATGGGTCAAAGCCGCCGACGGGGCCGGGGTCCGCGCCGGCTCCGCGCGATCCCGACGTGGGTCCGAGCCCGACGACACGGTCCGGATCACTGCCCTGGCGGTGCGGGCCCATCGCCGGTCGGGCGCCTGCCGGGCTCTCGGTCCGGCAACGCCTCAGTCGAGCGAGCCGGCCCGCCAGGCCCGAGCGGCGGCCTCGAGATCATCAGCGGTGCGCTCGAGGCGCTTGGCCCCGGCGATCTCCTGGCGCGCCATCCGCTCGCCGTCCAGCTCGGCGGCCGCAGCCTCGACGGCGAGCTCGCCTGCGGCGGGACTGCTCGGAAGGCGCTCGGTGGTGCGTCGGGTCTCGTCGTCCGATGCCCAGGGATCGCCCAGACGGGTGCGGCCGAGCGCTGTGACGCGGCAGAAGGCGGCGAAGCGCTCCAGGGCGACGTCGAAGTCGCCGTTCCAGGCGCCCGAGAGGATCGCGTCGGCCATCTCCCGGATCTCCGCGGCCCGGGGCGGGTCGGCCACCCCGGCCACCACGTAGGAGACCTGCGCCGTGTCGCGCCCGGCCTCGAACCACCTGCTCAGGCGCACCGGATCCGCCTGCACAGCAGAGCGCAGGGCGTAGAGCCGCCACAGCGCCCCGGGAAGGCTGACAGGAGGGGCCTCCGACCACAGGGCGGCCAGGCCGTCGAGGCCCTCGGTGTCCGTGAACTCGACGAGCCGGCGCCTGACCTCGGGATCCTCGTGCCCGCGACCGCGGTGCAGCACGGCCGCAGCGGTGACGTGGGCGGCCTCGGCGAGCACGGCGGGATCGACCCCGCCGATCCTCTGGTCGAAGAGGGCGGGGTCGAACTTCACCGGGCGGTGATGATCACGAGCAGACATGCCTCCAGCGTACGACCGCTGCTGCCGGTCGCATCAGGCCGCACGGGTCCGATCAGCGCTCAGCCGAAGCCCCGTGCGAGCAGACCAGAGCTCAGTCCTCGACCGGGGTCTCGTTCCAGTGGTCGCCGGGCTCCCAGCCGATGTTGGCGCGCAGGGCGGTCTCCAGGTCCTCCGAGGCGGCCCGGGCCATCGAGCGCCACAGCTCCAGAGCTGCGGCGGGCTCCTCCTGCTCCAGCGCCTGCAGGGCAGGGGCGTCGAGCACGCGCACCACCAGGTCGGTGCCGGCCACGGCCTGCACGCTCAGCCGCTCGTCGCTGACGCCCGAAGAGCGGAAGACGGTGCCCGGGCGCATGCGGCGCACGACCGAGCCGTCCTCGTGGGAGCCGTGCGGGATCATCTCCACGAGGCCCTCGACCACCAGGACCACCGCGGACTCGCCGGGCTCCAGGTCCAGCACGGGCTCGCCCTCGCGGACCCGCAGCTCCTGGGCGCGCGACCAGATCGTCTCGGCGATCTCGTCGTCGGTGTCGCGCAGCAGGTCGGTGGAGCGCGCGGCCTCGATGGTGGACTCGGCGTCCAGATCGGGCATCTCGTCGGCGTCGGAGGCGGTGGCGTCGTCGCGTCGGCGCAGCTGCTCGATCAGCTGATCCTCCACGTGCGCCAGGGCCTCTTCGCGGGTGGCGAAGACCGTGAGGTTCTCCGGCTTGGTCGTGGTGCGGATCTTGCGCGCCGCCGAGATGGCAGGCAGCGAGTCGGTATAGGGGTTGGACGGGCCATCGGGGTCGTCGTCGGGCTCGTCCTTCCAGATGTCCTCCCAGACGGTGTCCCAGGCGTTGTGCCAGTCGTCGGTCCAGGGGTCGCCCACGACCAGGGCGACGTCGCGGCCGGCCTCGCACAGCTCTGTGGCGGTCACGGCGATCAGGTGGCGGCCGAAGCCGGCGATCTGATCGACGTCGGACAGGTCCAGGATCACGGAGCTGGCCGTCTGCGCGGACTGGCGCAGGGCGCGCACCGTCTCCTCCGTGCCCGGGAACAGGAGGTTGCCCTGGATCTCGATCACGGCCACGTCCGAGGCCAGCTCGCTCAGGGCCCGGCGCGAGTCCTCATCGCGGTGGGTCAGGGAGCGGGCATCGGCCAGGGAGTGGATGGAGCGCACGGTGCGCTTGGACGGGCGCGGGCCGCGGGCGAAGTGCAGGTCCATGGCCTGGGAGATGCGCTCGCAGGCGGCCGTGCCGCGCACGCTGTTGCCGTGCTGATCCAGCGGCGGGGCGAACGTGGCCACGGCCAGCTGGCCCGGGACCACCGCGATGATGCCGCCGCCCACGCCGGACTTGCCGGGCAGGCCCACGCGCACGAACCACTCGCCGGCGTCGTCGTACATGCCGCAGGAGTTCATCACCGACAGCACGCGCTCGACCGTGACCGGCTCCATGACGCGCTCGTCGGTGAACGGATTGCGCCCGCCGGCGGCCAGGGTGGCGCCCATGATCGCCAGGTCTCGGGTGTCGACCATGACGGAGCACTGGGCGAAGTAGTCCTCCAGCGCCTGGGTGGGGTCCTCCTCGATGATCCCGACGGAGCTGAGCATCCAGCCCAGCGCGCGGTTGCGGTCGCCCTCCTTGTGCTCCTGGGAGTAGACGTCGGGATCCATCATCAGCTCGCGCCCGGCGAAGGCCGAGAACAGCTGCCGGACGCGCTCGCGGCGGGCGGTGCCGCGGTGCGGGTCCACGAGCCAGGAGGCGGTGATCGCCCCGGCATTGATCATGGCGTTGGCCGGGCGGTTGGTCTCCGGATGCAGCGAGATGCGGTTGAAGGACTCGCCGCTGGGCTCCACATCGATCTTGGCGTCCACGCCCCCGAAGCCGCGGTCCTCGATCGCCAGCCCGTAGACGAAGGCCTTGGAGATCGACTGGATGGAGAAGCAGTCGCGGCTGTCGCCGGCCTCGTAGATGTGCCCGTCGGCGGTGGCGACCACGACGGCCAGCTTCTCCGGATCGGCGTTGGCCAGCGCCGGGATCGACGACGACGGCTCGCCCTCGGTCAGCTCGCGGACCTCATCCAGCACGGCCGCCAGGGCGCCCTCGATGGGCGACGGGCCGAAGAGCTTCTCCGACTCCGACCACTCGGGGCTCGGGCGCTGGGTGTCGGCCCAGCCCAGCGGGTCGCCGTTCTCGTCGAGCTGGTAGGAGGTGCTCTGATCGTCGTCGGTGTTCTGGGCGGTCTCGTGGCGCTGCTGCCTGTCGTGGGAGGTCACGGGACGACGGTACCGGGTCGGGCGGCGGATGCCGATTTCTCAGCCGAGGCCCATGCGGTGCCTGGTCTACGATGGTGGGCGTCGTCCGCACGTCCGGGCGGCGGTGGGGCCCTTAGCTCAGCTGGCAGAGCAGTGGACTTTTAATCCATGGGTCGTGGGTTCGATCCCCACAGGGCCCACTCCTTTTCCCCAGCCCCCGCAGCGACACGGTCGCTGCGGGGGCTTCGTCGTGCCTGGAGCAACTCCGGTCCCAGCAGGTCCGCCAATGAGATGTCGAGCCAAGCGGCGATCTCGACAAGCTCGGAGATCGAGAACTCCCTACTGCCGTTCAGCCGGACACTGACCGCGCTCTTGGCGATTCCCATGTGCCGAGCGAGGTCGCTTTGGGTACGGCGTTTGCGCCCCAGCCATGCACGGACTTCATCGCTGACGTGGTGGGCGACGGGATTGTCGCGCTGGTCCTGCGGCGTCGTAGTCATGGCGAGATTGTATCGCGGTGCGTGGCCAAGGTGCGCTCCAGGCGACACGACGTTCTCGAAACAAGATTGATGATCTTGACATAGGGTTCTCAAATCGAGCACGCTGATCGCATGACGAAGCAGAAGCAGCTCGCGCTCCAGATCCGATCCCGGCTGGCGCTGCGCGACATGACTCAGAAGCAGCTCGGTGAGGCGCTCGGGCTCGGTCACGCGGCCGTCTCGGCACGCATGAACGGGCACAAGGACTTCACCTACACGGAACTGATGAAGACGGCGGAGGTGCTCGGGGTCTCGCTCCGAGATCTGCTGCCGGATGAGGAGAAGGAGATGCAGCGATGAGCGAGACGACGATGACGACGAGCCCGCAGCCGCTGACTGAGGCGGATGCGCGGGAGCTGACTGACCAGATTGCCGAGGGGCTGGCTGATGTCCACTCGCTGATCGTGCAGGCCTGGGAAGGCCGCGTGTGGGAGCCGCTGGGCTACGAGACGTGGGACGCCTGGATCGACGCGAACTTCCGTGGGCTCCAGCTGCGCCCGCCGCGTGAGCAGCGCGACGAGGTCGTGCAGTCGATGCGCGAGGCCGGCATGAGCATGCGGGCGATCTCGCAGGCGACGGATCTGTCCTACAGCACGGTGCAGCGTGTCGCACGGGCAGGTGACCCAAATGGGTCACCTGAGGAGTCCTCGAACGTCGTGGGCCTGGATGGCAAGTCCTACAAGAAGCCCAAGAAGTCGGCTCCGACGGCGGAGCACGCTGCCGAGTTCGCCGACGTCTCCCTGGACGGGCTCGGGATCCCGATGGTCGATCCCGCGAATCTGCCTGGTGCGGATGCCGATCAGGTGCTCTCCGGGGACGTCTTGGACCCGGAGGCGGCATCGGGGCAGGAGTCGACCCCGACGGAATCGGCCTGGTGGGAGGAGCCGCGACAGGCGCTGCTCGAGGCTGAGTCTCGTTGCGCGGCACTGCTGAAGCAGCGGAAGGCGGAGCCTCGTCTGACTGAGGATCCGCAGGATCCGGGGCCGTCCCAGCTGACGATGGCCGCAGCTCGGACCGTGCTGGCAGCCGGCGGTGTGATCGTCGATCTCGGTGTTGAAGACCTCGATGGCGAGTCGCAGGAAGCGCTGCGGAAGGTGCTCTCGACGGTGATGACGTCGCTGGACGGTGTGATCGGCGATCTGGAGGAGGCCGAGGATGACAGCTGAGCGCACAGAAAACGATGCGCGCCCGGCGGCATCCGGACGCGCATCACATCAGCAGGAAATCCAGGACTTAGGAGGATGAAGCGTCCTGGGTTTGGTTCCGATCCAACTGAAGGAGAATCGGAACATGCCCAAGAAGTTCAGTCCCGAGCTGCGTGAGCGTGCTGTGAGGATGGTCCTGGAGCGCCAGGCCGCTGAGGGCGGGCCTCGCTCGCACTCGATCCGGGTGATCGGCCCGCAGGTCGGTGTCGGAGAGGAGACACTGCGGATGTGGTGCAACCGCCACGGCCACGAGATCGCACCCGCCGCGGCAGGTGAGACCCCGGAGCAGGAGATCCGCCGCCTGCGACGCGAACTGGCCGAGGCCAGACGCGCTAACGAGATGGCGCATTCAAGCGGTGGGCGCAAGGAACTCTGCGAGCTTCTCTGATGGTGTCAGATAGCCCAATGTCTTCCGAGGGCGTCCGTTGAGGCTGTCCTGGATCGCGTCCAACTCCTCGCGGCTGACGACGCTCAGGTCGGTGCCTTTGGGCAGGTACTGGCGCAGCAGGCCGTTGGTGTTCTCGTTGCT
>NZ_SCNB01000016.1:0-62142 GCF_005502825.1 Kocuria sp. 2SI
CCGGAGAGATCCTCCGCGAGCTCACCCTGGACCCCACGCGGAAGTACCAGCCACAACGAAAAACACCCCGAACCTGAGGGTTCGGGGTGTTTCCGATGTACTGAGACATCACATCGTGCGCGAGGGGGGACTTGAACCCCCACGCCCTCTCGGGCACACGGACCTGAACCGTGCGCGTCTGCCAATTCCGCCACTCGCGCTCGTGGTTCGCAGCGACTCTCATCCCTGCGGGCAACGACGGATAGCGTACCCGAGTCCGTGCTCGCGCGCCAATCCGGGCGGACGGGGCCTCAGATGGACTTGGGTTTGCCGGGCAGCTGGTTGTCGCAGCCCGGGGTCGCCCAGGCCTTGAGGAAGCCACCCGACTGGTAGAGGTAGGCCTTGAACGTCATCCAGGGGTAGCGCCAGTAGTCGTTGACGTAGTCGATCGGGGACCACTGGGTCTGACCGCTGTAGCACCGGTCCACGATCAGCTGGGCGCGGGAGACATGCGGGCGCATGGTGATCACGATGATGTTGTCCCAGCCCCGCTCGGCCACCAGCTCGCGCATCTTCATGGCCTCGCCCTGCGTGGTGGAGGGGTCGGGCTCGAAGCAGATGACCTCGTAGTCCTTGCCCTGATCGCAGTGCGGCTTGCCGATCTCGTCGGTCGCGACTTCCCCGCCGCCGCCGAAGTCGCCCTGCGGGGTCGCGTACACGACGGTGGGGGCGAGCCCCTGGTCCATCAGGTCGCGGGCGTGGGCCACGCGGGCCTCGTCGGCGGGCCCGAGCACGAAGACCGCATCCGCGGGCTGGGGGTCCTCGGTGACGTCCGGGTGCAGCACCACGACGGTGCACACCACCAGCCAGACGAGCACCAGGGCGCCGGCGCCGAGCCCCAGGGCTCTCAGGCGCCGACGGCGGCGCGGGATCCGCGTGCCGGTGCGAGTGGTCGTGCTCATGGTGATGCTCATCTTCTCTGGTCCGATGCGGGTCGTCGTTCCGCAGCCTCTATTCTGGGGCCCCCACCCGGAAGGATCCCGCAACATGTCCGAACACACATCTGCTGCGCCCGAGATCGCCCAGGACGGCCCGGGCGTCGTCGTTCAGATCCCCATGCGCTGGGGCGACATGGATGCCTACGGCCACATCAACAACGTGGAGGTCGTGCGCATGCTCGAAGAGGCGCGCATCGAGGCCTTCGGCGTGCCCGTGGGCACCGGGAACCAGGCGCGGCCGGCGCGGGTCCAGCTCTTCGACGCCCTCCCGGAGGGCACGCAGGCCCTCGTGGTGGAGCACCGCGTGCGCTACGTGCGTCCGCTCGAGTACAGCAACATCCCCGCCCCCACGCGCGTGCGCATCGTGAAGGCGGCCGGCGCAGCGCTGATCCTCGGCATCGAGATCGCCGACCCGCGCACGGGCGAATGGTGCATCCGCGCGCACACGCAGCTCGCGTTCTTCGACCCGCAGTCCCAGACGGTGCTGCGCCTGCAGCCGCAGCGGCGCGAGCTGCTGGCTCCGTATACGGGCGACCCGCTGTTCAGCTGAGAACCGGTACGGGTCCGACGGCGGCGCGGCAGTCCCAGGCGGCGGGACGCCGTCTCAGCTGGCGCGCAGCTGATGCCCGACCACAGCCGGAAGCTGCAGGGTGCTGACCGTCTGCACCAGACGTCCGGTCTCGGGCTGGGTGCGCCAGGTGCGCCACCGCAGCTCGTCGTGGCCCTCGGGCAGGTAGAGGCACGCCGCAGCGGCGGCGCCGTCGGCCCCGCGCAGCAGCAGCGAGGCCTGGGCGGTCTCGCTCTGGAGATGGAAGCGCTCGCGCTGCTTGGCCAGGCCGCGCTCGGAGTGCTCCGTGAGCGTGCAGCGGATCTCGTACGCGCCGAGGCCGGGCAGGGGTGCGTCCAGGTGTGCCTCGGTGGGCAGGTGGGGGATGAGCCCGGGCATCTGCGCCAGGGTCTCGATCCACTCCGAATCGCCCAGGCGCAGCACGAGCTGGTGTCCGGTGCCGAGCAGTCGCAGCTCGACGGAGGCATCGTCCAGCTGCGGCAGCTCCTGCGTGCGCACGGCCAGCGCCGGGAGCCGGGGGATGCGGTGCCTCAGGCTCAGCGACTCGGGGTCGACCCCGAGGAAGGGCATGGCGGTCCGATGGGCGGACTCGTCGGAAGTGGTGCTCATGGTGGTGCTCCTCCCCGCGCCGGACGATGCCCAGGTGGGGGCCTGGCGACGTCGTCCGTCGGTATTTCGATCGCAAATTACCGGCACCACGGATGCTCTGGCAAGCCAGTATGCAGATTCAACCTCAGCTCGGGGGGTGGCTGTCCCCCGGCCGGTCCACAGCGAGTTGCCGAGCTGCCCGTGACCTGCGGCTATGGCACGTCGTGGCCGCGTGCGACGTTCCAGAGGCGGTACCACTGCTCGTGCGTCATATTCGAGGCGGCAGCATCCGCCTGGACGCAGGCGCGGATGCGATCGGAGCTGGTGGTGCCGATCACCGGGCGGATCCGCTGGGGCAGGCGCATCAGCCAGGCCAGCACCACCGCCTCGCGCGAGCAGTCCAGCTCCTGGGCCAGCTGTCGCACGAGCTCGATCGTGGGCTGCAGATTGCGGACCTCGTCGGTCGAAGAAGGGGCGGGTGCTCCGGTGAAGATCCCCTGTGCCATCGATCCCCAGGCCTGGACCTCGATGCCGGCGCGGGCGCAGCGCTCCAGGAACGTCCCGTCCTGGATTGTGGTGCGGCCCTCGGGGTGGTTCCACAGGATCTGAGCCTCGATCAGGTCGCGGTGATCCAGGCTCAGCTGGACCTGGGCGGCCGACAGCGGGCTGGTCATCGCCTGCTGGAGCAGCTGCAGGTGATCCCACGGCATGTTCGACACCGCCACGCGGCGGGCCAGCCCCTCGTCGACGATCGCATCCAGTGCGGCCCCGAGCTCGTCGAGATCCGCCAAGGGGTCCCAGCGGTGGATGAAGAACCGCTCCACGGACTCCACCCCCAGGCGGGTCAGCGACTTCTCGAGCGACCCGCGCACCGTGGCGGCGTCGAGCCGGTAGTGCATGGGCGCATCGCCGGCGGCTGTGCCGCCCGGGATCCGGATCCCCGCCTTGGTCTGCACCTGCATCCGCTGCCGTCGCTGCGGGTCCTGGGCCAGCCAGCGGCCGACGACGGTCTCCGACTTGCCCGCCGCGTAGATGTCGGCCAGATCCAGGTCGCGGTACCCCGCCTCCTCGGCGGCATCGAGGGCCGCGAAGCCGACCTCCTCCTGCTCCTCCGTCAGCGGATCATCGGCGCTCCACGAGCCGCCCAGGGGCATGGCGCCGTAGATCAGCCGGGTGAGGCCCGGGTCATCGCGGGAGGCCGAGGGCTGGGGGACACTGGTGCTGGAATCGCTCATGGCCCCAGTCTGTCCGGACCGGCCCGAGCAGGCGAGCCCGGCTCGCCCCAGCAGACATCGTGGCCCCGCGCGGGGCCGGTCAGGAGAGCAGATGCTCGCGTTCATGCGCCACGGCGAGACCGACTGGAACCGCGCCATGCGCTTCCAGGGCCGCACGGACGTCCCGCTCAACGAGACGGGCCGCCAGCAGGCCCGCGACGCCGCTCAGCGCATGCTCGATGAGGGCGAGAGCTGGGATGCGGTGGTCACCTCGCCCCTGTCCCGTGCGCGCGAGACGGGGCAGATCGTGGCCGAGACGCTGGGCGCGGAGTTCGGCGGGACCTACGACGGCCTCATCGAACGGTCGTTCGGCTCCACCGAGGGCAAGCACAACGAGAACCTCACCCCGGAGGAGTACGCCGAGCTCATGGTCCCGGCCGAGCCGGAGGACGAGCTCGTGGCCCGGGCCCTGCAGGCCGTGCAGCAGGTCGCCGCCGATCATCCCGGGCGCGACGTCCTCATGGTCACCCACGGGTCCCTGATCCGCATCGCCCTGAACCACTGGAGCGGCGACACCCACCCCCGGATCATCAACACGCAGGTCCTGCAGCTGCAGGAGGAGTGGATCGGCTGATCCGACCGGTCCTCGCGCGCGACGACGACGGCCGGCTCCCCGCGCGGGGAGCCGGCCGTCGTCGTCGCCGGGCCGCGGGCGTCGCCGCAGCCGATCCGCTCAGCGGGTGTAGCGCTCGCGGGCGGTCTCGGAGCGCTCGCGCACATCCTTGACCGAGCGCGCCGCGCCGGTGTGCTCGCGCTCGGCGCGGGTCTCAGCGCCGCGGCCGAACTGCGGCTGCTCGACCAGCGGGTAGGCCTTCGGCAGGGCCCAGCCGCTATCGGCCATGACGTCGCGCAGCGTGGAGGGGTAGTCCGTGATGATGCCGTCCACACCCCAGTCGATCAGCCGCTCCATGTCGGCCCGGTTGTTCACCGTCCACGGGGTCACGACGAGGCCGAGCTCGTGGGCCTCGGCGATGTTCTCCTCCGTGAGCAGCGCGTGGGCCGGCGACCAGACGTCGTAGCCGCGATCAGCGGCATCCTGCGGGTCGATGCCGGCGCCGACCGGGTTCTCCGACTCCGCCAGGGCCACCAGGGTCATGTCCGGATCGATCTCGCGGACCTGGTCCAGGGCCGCCCAGTCGAAGGACTGCAGCGTGGTGCGCTCGGGCCAGCCGTGCTCCTGGATCGTGGCCATGACGCCGTCGACCAGCGCCTCGCGCTCGGGGGCGTTCGCGGGGTCCTCGACCTTGGTCTCGATGTTCCAGCGGATCTCGTCCTGAGCCCCGTGCTGGACGGCCACGGCGAAGACCTCCTCGAGGGTCGCGATGCGGTTGCCCTCGATGTTGTCCTGCACCGGGTAGCCGGGCAGCTGCTGGTAGCCGCAGTCCAGGGTCTGGATCTGCGCGTAGGTCAGCTCGCGGAAGCGATCGCCCACGTAGGGGTAGTCCGGATCGCCGGGGGTGACCGGGCCGGTGTCCTGGCACTTCTCCGGCTGGATGGTGTCGTCGTGCCACACCATGACGACGTCGTCCTCGGTGAGGTGGGCGTCCAGCTCCAGGGTGGTGACGCCGAGCTCGAGCGAGCGGGAGAAGGCCGTCAGCGAGGACTCGGTCCACTCGGCGCGCCCGCCGCGGTGGGACTGCAGGTCGAAGTCCTCCGCCTGCGAGGCCCGCTCGTCCGACGGGGCAGCGGTGGCGGGAGCCGCGACGGCGGCCGGGACGGATGAAGCGGCCAGGGCCAGGACGGCGCCGAGCGCGGCGGTGCGCAGCGTGAGGTTCGTGGGCATGGGAGCAGCCTTTCCAGCGGAGGGTGGGAGATGCATGCGGGGCAGTGCGGGCCTGCGGGCGGTCCGAAGGAGCAGAGGCTGGATGCCGCCTGGGCAGGCCCTGCCGAGACTAGGAATCGCCCCTGAGCTTGAGGTGGCCCCCGGGCGAGGCGCTGGGGTCCGTCGGATGACCTGCGCGTGAACTGCCTCAGATGCATGAAGTGGGTCGTGACCAGCGGCGATGCTCCGTCGATCGGGCTCGGCGGGCCGTCATCGGGGTGGGCCGCAGGCCGCGCTGCGGGCGTCGGCGGCGCGCGGTGGCCGCGGCCGTCTGGGCGCGCGGACTCGAGCGCCGTCGTGTCCCTGTCACGGCCGCTGTCCCCCGGCTACAGTGGCCGAATCGGCCGCCAGAAGCGGATGACCAGCTCACGACTTCACAAAGGTGTGATCCCCCAGTGGCAGAGTCCCAGGACCGTCCCGACCCCTCGACCGCAGACGCGCAGGACTCCGGAGGGCGGCGGCATCCGCGGCCGGGCTCCGAGCCCTGGATGCGGACCTACTACGCCGGCGCTCCGGCACAGGATCTCGACAGGCGCGGCGAGGACGTGCTCGCGGCTCGTGCCCAGCGCCACCGCGAGCTCGCCCAGCACCGCGAGCGCGGCGAGGTCCTGATCACCACCCTGGACGAGGGCTCGCGCACGGTCGTGCTGATCGTCGCCGACGACGTCCCCTACCTGGTCTCCACGCTCAACGCCCGGATCGCCGGCGACTGGGGCGGCGCGCGCCTGGTGGTGCACCCCATCCTGCGGGCCACCCGCGACGACGACGGCGAGCTGCGCTCCGTCGACGAGCTCGAGGACGTCCGTGCCATCTCCAGCGGCGACACGCAGACCATCCCGATCGTGGGGGCCCTCGGCGAGACGTCCGCGGCGGAGTCCTGGATACAGGTCGAGCTGTCCGAGCACCTGGACGAGTCCCAGGCGCAGGAGCTCATCGAGGGCCTGCGCCCCGCACTGCGCACGGTCGCGCAGATCGATGCGGATCACGACGACATGGTCCGCAGGGTCGGCAGCGTCAACGACTCCCTGAGCCCCATGCGCTCGCAGCTCGACGACGTCGAGCCGGCCCAGGAGTTCCTGACCTGGCTGCTCGACGGGCGCTTCGTGCTCATGGGCGTCAAGGAGTACGACCTCCGCGAGGACGACGAGGGCCTGTACCTGTCCTCCGTGGAGGGCAGCGGCCTGGGCATCCTCGCCGAGACGGAGGAGAAGTCCGGACGCCCGCGGCGCCTGACGGTCCAGGCCGCCGAGCACGCGCGCGATCGCCAGGCGATGTTCGTGACCAAGGCGAACACCCGTTCGGGACTGCACCGCAACGACTACCTCGACTACATCGGAGTCCGCCGCTTCGACGCGGACGGCCAGGTCGACGGCGAGTACCTGATCCTGGGCCTGTTCGCCCGCAAGGCGTACTCGACCTCGGCCCGCAACACCCCGTGGGTGCGGGACAAGGTCCGGGCCGTCTCCGAGACCTTCGGCTTCCGCCCCGACTCCCACTCGGAGCGCGACCTGCAGTCCGTGCTCGAGGAGTACCCGCGCGACGAGCTGCTGCACATGTCCGTGGAGGAGGCCGTGCGGGCCGCCCGCGGGGTCGTCGAGCTCGACGAGCGACGCGTGACCCGCCTGTTCTGCCGCACGGACCTCTTCGGGCGCTTCGTCTCGGCCGTCGTCTACCTGCCGCGCGATCGCTACAACACCGAGGTCCGCGAGCGGATCTCGGAGATCCTCACCGAGGCCTACGGCGCGGTGGACGTCGACTTCGACGTCTCGCTGTCGACCTCCTCGCTGGCCCGGCTCTTCTTCCGCCTGCGCCTGCCGCAGGACGTCCCGCCGCCGGTCGATCACGAGGAGCTGCAGCTGCGGGTGCGCAAGGCCGCCCGCTCGTGGCCCGAGGCGCTGTCCATGGAGATCGAGGAGCTCTTCGACTCCGAGCGCGCCCGGGAATACGTGCAGCGCTGGGCGGAGGCGTTCCCCGCGGACTACCGCGCCCACTACGAGATCGACGAGGCCATCGAGGACCTGCGCCGCTGCGAGATGCTGTGGGGCCGTGACGAGGCCCTGCCCGCCGAGGTGCGCGTGGCGCCGTCCACGGCCGAGGGCGAGCCCGTGCGCGTCAACGTCTACCTGACCCGCAGCCTCACGCTGACCGAGATGCTGCCCATGGAGCAGAACCTCGGGCTCACGGTGCTGGACCAGAAGCCGTACCAGGTCCGCACCGGCGACGGCCGCGAGTTCCAGCTCTACGACTTCGGCGTCGAGCTGCCTGACGGCGTGGATGCCGTGGGCCCCGACGACGCTCGCACCGAGGACCTCATCGAGGAGATCCTCTGCGCCGTGATCTCCGGTCGCTCGGAGTCGGACTCCCTGGACCGGCTCGTGCTCGCCGAGCGCATGCACTGGCGCTCGATCGCCGTGCTGCGCGCCTACGTGAAGTACCTGCTGCAGCTGCGCGTCCCGCACTCCTTCGAGTTCATGTCGGACACGCTGCTGGCCCAGCCGCAGGTCACCCGGGGGATCGTCGAGCTGTTCGAGACCTCGTTCGACCCGCAGCGCTTCGCCGGGGAGGACGGGCAGCCGGACGACGAAGCCCGCGAAGCCGCCCGCGCCGAGGTGCTCGAGAAGCTCGAGGCCGCCCTGGACGAGGTCCCCTCTCTGGATGCCGACCGCTTCCTGCGCACCCTCGTGGAGGTCGTCTGCGCCACCGCGCGCACGAACGCCTACCAGCAGGACCGGCCCGCGATCGCGCTGAAGCTCGAGCCGCGGCGCATCTCCGCGGCACCGCTGCCGCGTCCGCGCCACGAGATCTGGGTGTGGTCGCCGCGCGTGGAGGGCACGCACCTGCGCTTCGGCCCGGTCTCGCGCGGCGGGCTGCGCTGGTCCGATCGCCGCGAGGACTTCCGCACCGAGGTCCTGGGCCTGGTCAAGGCGCAGATGGTCAAGAACTCCGTGATCATCCCCGACGGCGCCAAGGGCGGTTTCTTCCCCAAGCAGCTGCCGGATCCGGCGCAGGATCGCGGGGCCTGGGGCGAGGCCGGCAAGGACGCCTACAAGGAGTTCATCGGCTCGCTGCTGGACGTGACCGACAACCTGGTCCCGCAGGAGGACGGCGAGGACCGTGTGGTCGTCCCGGAGGCCGTGGTGCGCCGCGACGGAGACGACTCGTACCTGGTGGTCGCCGCGGACAAGGGCACTGCAAAGTTCTCAGACACCGCCAACGCCATCAGCCTGGAGCGCGGCTTCTGGCTCGGCGACGCCTTCGCCTCCGGCGGCTCGGTGGGCTACGACCACAAGGCCATGGGCATCACCGCCCGCGGTGCGTGGGAGTCGGTCAAGCGCCACTTCTTCGAGCTCGGCCACGACACCCAGACCCAGGACTTCACGGTCGTGGGCGTGGGCGACATGTCCGGCGACGTCTTCGGCAACGGCATGCTGCTCTCCGAGCACATCAAGCTCGTGGCCGCGTTCGACCACCGCGACATCTTCCTGGACCCGGATCCGGATCCTGCGGCCTCCTTCGCCGAGCGCAAGCGGGTCTTCGAGATGGGGCCGTCGTCGTGGAAGGACTACGACGCCTCCCTGATCTCCGACGGCGGCGGCGTCCACTCGCGGTCGTCCAAGTCGATCCCGGTCTCCGAGCGGGTCCGCGAGGTCCTGGGCCTGCCGGAGGGCACCACGGAGATGGCCCCGCCGGAGCTGATGCGCGCGATCCTCAAGGCGCCCGTGGACCTGTTCTACAACGGCGGCATCGGCACGTACTTCAAGGCCTCGACCGAGACCAATGCCGATGTGGGCGACAAGGCCAACGACGCGATCCGAGTCAACGGCGCCGACGTCCGCGTGCGGGTCATCGGCGAGGGCGGCAACCTGGGCGCGACCCAGCTGGGCCGCATCGAGGCCGCTCAGAACGGCGTGCTGATCAACACGGACGCGATCGACAACTCCGGCGGTGTGGAGTCCTCCGACCGCGAGGTCAACATCAAGATCCTCGTGGACCGCATGGTCGCGGCGGAGGAGCTCTCCCAGGACGAGCGCGCCGGGTTCATCGAGTCCATGACTGAGGAGCTGGCCTCGCTCGTGCTGCGCACCAACGTGGCGCAGAACATCACGCTGAGCGTCGACCGCTGGAAGGCCGATGACTATGCGCTGACCTATGCGCGGTTCATGGACTGGCTCGAGGAGAACGCGGACCTGGACCGCGAGATCGAGTACCTGCCCACGGACGAGCAGCTCGAGGCCCGTGCCGAGGACCCCGAGATCGACGAGCCGCTGACCGCCCCGGAGCTGTCGGTGCTCACGGCCTACGCCAAGATCCAGCTCTCCGGCGAGCTGATCCGCTCGGACCTGGCCGAGGACCCCTGGACGGCGCGGATCGTGCAGCGCTACTTCCCGGAGGCTATGGGCGAGCGCTTCGGCGAGGATCTGCAGACGCACCCGCTGCGCCGCGAGATCGTGGGCACCCTGGTGGCCAACCAGATGATCAACATGGGCGGGGCCACCTTCGCCTACCGTGCGCTCGAGCAGACCTCGTGCGAGCCCGGCGAGCTGGCCGCGGCCTTCCTGGCGGCGGTCGAGATCTTCGAGCTCGACCCCCTGCTGCAGCAGCTGGCGGAGCTGCCGGCCGATGTCTCGACCGAGCAGTGGATCCAGATGATCCAGGACGTCCGACGCCTGCTGGACCGCGCCGTGCGCTGGCTCATCAGCCGCGGCCTGTCCCAGCAGCCGGTCGAGCAGGTGGTCGAGGCCTTCGCCCAGATCCCCGAGGTCCGTCGGGAGGGGCTCACCTTCCTGGGAGCCGAGGACGCCGAGGCCGCGCAGCGCCGCGAACAGCTGGCGCTCGAGCAGGGCATCGCGGAGGAGCTCGCGCAGACCTGGTCGCGCCTGCTGGACTCCTACTCACTGCTGGACATCGTGCGTCTCGTGGAGTCCGAGGGCGAGGATCAGGACCTCGAGCTCGTGGGGCAGCTGTACTTCGCCCTGCACGAGCGCTTCGGCATCCAGACGATGCTGACCCGGATCTCGGGCCTGCCGCAGACCACCCGCTGGGAGGTCCTGGCGCGCATGTCCATGCGCGAGGACGTGTACTCGACGCTGACGTCCATGACCGCCATGGCGCTGCGCGCCGACGGCGAGACGGCCGAGCAGAAGGTCGAGGCCTGGATCGAGGAGAACCGGCAGTCCCTGGAGCGCGTGGGACGCACCCTCCAGGAGATCGAGTCGAGCTCCGGAGGCGATGCCGCCACGGACATGGCGGCCCTGTCGGTGGCCCTGCGCTTCATGCGCTCGCTGATCAGCGCCTGATCACCGGGATCGCCCCCTGCTCGCGACGGCGCCCGCTCCCCTCGAGGGAGCGGGCGCCGTCGTCGTGCGCGGGGTTCCTGTTGGGGAGGCGTGGTTCAGGACTCCTCGGAGCAGACCCCGGCGTAGCGGGTCTCGGAGAGCTCGGTGATCTGATCGATGTAGTTCTGCGTCTCCTGGTACTCCGGGATGCCGCCCTCCTCGAGGACCACCGTGGGCCCGGCGTTGTAGGCGGCCAGGACGAGATCGGTCTCCTCCTGCTCGTCGGCGGGATCGAGCTCGGCGACCATCTCGCGCAGATCGCGCAGGTAGTAGCCCTGCGCGCGGATCGAGGCCTCCGGATCCGTGGCCTCGCCCTCGCCGTAGAGCTCCCAGGTCTCGGGCATGAACTGCGCCAGGCCCTGGGCGCCCACGGGGCTCTCGGCCTCCGGGTCCCAGCGGCTCTCCACGTCCAGCTGCGCGGCCACGAGCTCGGGCGGCAGGGCCGAGACCTCGGCGGCATGGGCGACGTCGTCGGCCCACTCGCGGGGGATGGCTCCGCCGTGATCCGAGCAGCTGGGGTCGCTGTTGTGCGAGATCGTGCCGACGGTGCCGATGATCAGCAGGCCGAGGGCGCCCCAGACGGGCCAGGCGCGCAGCACCGCACCCGAACGGCTCGCGCTCGGACGGCCGGGGGCCGATCCGCCCGCAGCCCGGCTGCCTTCGCGCGGCTTGGGGCGCGGGGGCGCTTTGCGCCGGGCGGCGGAGGCGGAGCGGCGCGAGCTCTTGGCGGGGGTGCGCTTGTCGGAAGACGGCATCGCCTCGAGCCTAGGGCACGAGCGGAGGCCGTCGACATGGTCCATGTCGACGGCCTCCGCCGGTGGTGCGGATGATCAGGCCCGCGGCGGGCTGTCCCTGCCCTCGGATCCCGCGGAGCGGGTGCCGTCGGGGTCGTCCCAGGCGTTGTCCCACGGCCCGCCCGGACGCGAGCCCGGGACGCCGAGGGACTGCGAGCGGATCACGATGCCGTCCTCAGGGTCCGTGGAGCTCGCGCTGCGCGGCGTGCCGTCGGCGTTCACGGCCGGGATCTCGCCGGTGTCGGGCGTGGTCGTGGCCAGGGCCACCGGCTCGTCGGAGTCCAGCGGGACCTGGGCGACCGTGTCGACGAGCACCTGTCGGGCGTATTCGGTGCGCAGGACCAGAGGATCGCTGGCGAGGTCCCGGTACAGAGCCAGGCACAGGATCAGCATGACGATCATGAAGGGCAGCGACGAGACGATCGTGATGTTCTTCAGGCCGTTGAGCGCCTCGGAGGGATCCGAGCCGCCTGCCAGCAGCATGACCGCGGCGACGGCGCCGGTGGCCACGCCCCAGAAGATGATGCCGCCCTTGGAGGGCTCCTCCGCGCCGTTCTCGGACAGCCCGCCCATGACGATCGAGGCGGAGTCCGCGCCGGTCACGAAGAAGATGCCGATCAGGATGACGGTCAGCACGATCAGCACGCCGGTCATGATCGGGTTCAGCGGGAGGGCGTTGAGCAGGTCGAACAGGATGGCGTCGAAGTTGATGTCCGGGCCCTCCGTGGTCTGCTGGGCCAGCATGGAGCCGGTGTCGCCGGCGGACTCGGCGCGCTGCTGCAGTCCGATGCCCGCGCCGCCGAAGATCGCGAACCAGATGGTCGAGACGCCCGAGGGGACGACGAGCACGCCGGCGATGAACTGGCGCACGGAGCGACCGCGCGAGATGCGGGCGATGAACAGGCCCACGAAGGGGGCCCATGAGACCCACCAGGCCCAGTAGAAGATCGTCCACGAGGACAGCCAGGAGGCCATGTCCTCGCCGCCGACGGAGTTCGTGCGCGAGGCCATCTCCGGCAGCTCCTGCACGAAGGCGCCGATGGCGTTGGGGATGATGTCCAGGATGAACAGGGTCGGCCCGGCCACGAACACGATCAGCGCGATGATCACGGCCAGGACCATGTTGGAGTTCGACAGGAACTGGATGCCGCGCTCGATGCCGGACACGGCCGAGGCCACGAAGCAGATGGTCAGGACGGTGATGATGCCGACCAGGATCGGGGTGGTGACGGTCTCCATCATCCCGGCGGAGCTGATGCCGCCGCCGATCTGCAGGGCCCCCAGGCCGAGGGAGCAGGCCGAGCCGAAGAGCGTGGCCAGGATCGCGAGGATGTTGATGATCCGCCCGCCCACGCCGTTGACGAAGCGACGGCCGAAGACTGAGGTGAACATGGCCGAGAACAGCTGCGAGCGGCCCAGGCGGAACGTCCCGTAGGCCATGCCCAGGCCGACGACCGCGTACATGGCCCAGGGGTAGAGGGTCCAGTGGAACAGGGTCGTGCCCATGGCGGTGCGCATGGCCTCGGTGGTCGAGGGATCAGCCGTCTCGGGCGGCGGCGCCATGTAGAACCACAGCGGCTCGCCCACGCCGTAGAAGACCAGGCCGATGCCCATGCCGGTGGCGAACATCATGGAGATCCACGACCACGTGGAGAACTGCGGCTTCTCGCCGTCGCGTCCCAGGGGGATCTTCCCGAACTTGGAGAACGCCAGGAAGATCACGAAGACGACGAAGACGGTGGCGGCGATGACGTAGAGCCAGCCGAAGTCCGTGATGGTCCCGGCCAGGAGGTGATCGGCCACCGCCCCCAGGCCCGAGGGATTGATGAGGCCCCACGCCACGAAGACCACGGCAAGAACGGCTGCGCAGCCGAAGACGACCTTGTCGAGGCCCCTGCGGGTCTCGGGCTGAGCGCGGGTCAGGGAGTCGCGCAGCGAGTCGAGCAGGTGATGCTGGCGATCGAACGAGGTGTCGGTCTCCGTTGCCGGCGACGGGGGGATCAGCTCGGACGGCTGGTGATCCACGTCCTGTCCGGAGGCGCTCGAGGGCTCTCCGGGCGGCGTCGAGCCGGGGGTTGTGCTGCTCATGATGAGCCTTTCCGCGCATAAGGGAGGCCCTGACGGGAATCCGTCAGGGCTCTTGCATGCTAGCAAGGGTGCATCTTCAGGCTTGTGGAGCGGAGGCCGACGGGCATTCGGGCAGGCACAATGGGCCTCATGCTCCCCGAGATCATCGCGACCGTCGTCGCCGTCCTCCTGCTGGCCATCGGCTGCATCGGCATCGTGGTGCCGGTCCTGCCCGGATCGATCACGGTCGTGATCGGCCTGGTGATCTGGGCTGCCGTCGTGCGCTCGCCGGAGGGATGGGTGGCCCTGGCCCTGGGCGTCCCGCTGGCGATCGCGGGGATGTCGGCCTCCCTGGCGCTGACCGGCGCTCGGCTCAAGAAGCGGCAGATCCCCAACAGCTCGGTGCTCTACGGGGTGATCGGTGCGGTCATCGGCCTGTTCGTGATCCCCGTGGTGGGACTGTTCATCGGCTTCGCGGTGGGCCTGCTGCTCTCGGAGACCTACCGGCAGCGGGACCTGAACGCCGCGCTGGAGTCCAGCTGGGTCGCGCTCAAGGCCATGGGCCTCGGCATCGTGATCGAGCTGGGGTGCGCGCTGGCGGCCTCTGCGGTCTTCGTGATCTGCGCGATCACGTACTTCGTCACGGCCTGACGGACCAGCCTGCTCGGTTGGCCGACGGGACCCTCACGGTCCGGCCGGCCGACCGGTGCTTCCGCCGCCTCAGAGCCAGGGAAGCGGCAGCGCCTGGACGGGCTCGTCCGGCCGCACGCCGTCGGCGGGGATCAGCAGCAGCACGTTGGCCTGCGAGAAGCCGCGCAGCTGGTCGGAGCCCGCGCGTGACAGCGCCACCGCGCTGGGCAGCTCGGTGCCCTGGGCGTCAGCGCCTTCGCTCAGGTCGGTGATCGTGGTCCCGGAGACGGCGGCGCCGGCCACGAAGGCCAGTCCCGGTGCCAGTCGATCCGTTCTGGAGGCCGGCAGCTCGCGGGTCAGGCGCACCGTGGTCAGCGGCGGGATGACGTTGCCGCCGAGCCCGGCCAGCAGCGGCGCGCCCAGCAGCATCAGGGTGGTCATGGCCGCCAGCGGGTTGCCGGGAAGGCCCAGGACGAACGGGCCGTCCTCCGGCATGCGGGCAAGCAGCGCGGGGTGGCCCGGGCGCAGGCCCAGCTCGTCGATGAGCAGATGCGCGCCGCTGTCCTCCAGCGACGGGCGCAGATGATCCGCGGTCGAGCGGCCCGTGCCGCCCGTGGTGATGATCAGCTGCGCGCGGGAGTCCAGCACGGACTCCGCTCCCACCGCGGAGCCGGTGAGCCGCTCGAGCATCTGCTCGCGGTCATCGCCCACGCGGTGCACGGCATCCACCTGACCGCCCAGGAGGTGCACGAACTGCGGCAGCTGCGGGCCGAAGGCGTCCCGGACCCGTCCCGGCTCCGGGACGCCGTCCTCGTCGACTTCGTCGCCGGTCAGCAGCAGGGTCACTCGCGGGCGCCGCAGCAGCGGGAGCATGTCCAGGCCCGTGGTGGCCGCGAAGGCCACGTGCCCCGGGGTCAGCCGCGTCCCGGCGCGGATCAGCAGCTCTCCGGTCTCGGCTTCGCGGCCTGCCCGGCGCAGGTTCTGTCCCTCCTCGGGGGCGCCCTCCGGTGCCTCGGGGCTCAGGCGCAGCGAGTCGCCGTCCTCGAGGCCCCATTCCGAGCGCAGCACCGCGCTCGTGCTGAACGGGACCAGTCCGCCCGTGACGATCGGTGCGGCCTCGCCGACGGCCAGCGATCGCGGGGGCTTGAGCTGCGGCTCCTCGGTGCGGGCCCAGGCCACGCGCTGGTCGATCTGCTCGTACTCGCCGCGGTTGATCCGCCAGGGGCCCGGTCCGTTCACTGCCCAGCCGTCCATGGCCGAGGAGGTGTAGTGGGGCACCGGACGCTCGGCGCGCAGGTCCTCGGCCAGGGTCTCGCCCACCGTCTCCCCGAGCGGGAGCCAGTGCGGCGGCAGCGCCGCAGCGGCGTCGAAGGCCGCCTGGCGGGCCTGCGCCCAGTCGGGGCTGCGAAGGGTGCGGGGGGTCTGCGGCTGATCGCTCATGGTCTCCTCAGTCCTGAACGGGCACGAGCCCGAATCTCTTCACATCGTCCCATGTGTCGACGTCATCGGTCAGTCCCCTGACGGCCGTTTGCCGGTCCCACAGCGGCCCGAGGACTCGACGCACCGAGCGATCGACGACGGGCTGGTCGACCAGCTGCCGACCCAGCGCCGCGCTGCGGTAGACGGCGGCCAGCGGCTGGAGGATGCCGCGGTCCGTCAGCACGATCCCGCGCGGGGCCTCGAGGGGCGCTGTGCCGGTGCGGCCCGAGTCGGTGGCATCCGAGGCGGGGGAGTGCGCTCGGCTCGTGCCCCGTGCCTCGATCTCGGCGATCAGGGCCCGAGCGGCGTCGGCGACCCGGGGCATGTCGCAGGCCAGGGTGAGGGTCCACTGCTCGTCGGGGTCGACGGCGCGGTCCGCAGCGCCGGACGCGGCGGGATCGTCGCCCCCTTCAGGTTCGCAGGGCTCGGCGGAGGCGCAGGCCCCGGAGGGCTCGGCCAGCCCCAGGGCGAGTGCGCCAGCGGCCAGGGCGGCCGCCGGACCGGAGAACGGCGGGTCCTCTCGGGTGCGCAGCACGCCGTCCGGCAGGGGAAGGTCCTCCGGGCCCACGACGGCGATCCGATGCGCCGGAAGGCCGAGTCCGATCAGGGCCTCGACGGCGCCGCGCACGAGAACGGGAGCGCCGTCGCGATCCGGGCGCATCAGCGCCTTGGGCGATCCGCCCAGGCGAGAGGATCGGCCCCCGGCCACCACGATCGCGCTCAGCGCCGCGCGGGAGCTGCGGGTGGGCGTCGGCGCGGATGCCGGAGCAGGCACCGGGACCGGCAGCTTCGGCAGCGGGGCCACCTCAGCCCCCGGCGAAGGGCGGCAGGACGTCCAGGGCGGATCCGTCGGGGATCTCGGTCTCGGGCTCGGGGCAGGCCTGGCCGTCGAGCAGGAACGAGCAGCGCTCGAGCACCTCGGCCAGCGGCTGCTCGCCCGCAGGAGCCGTGGGGTGGGCCGCGATCAGCGCGTTCTCCACCGCACCCCGGGTGACGCGACCGTCGCCGTCGCGAGGCAGGGCGTCGAAGTCCAGCTCCTGGGTGTCCCGGCCCACCGAGGCCTTGGCCGCGGCGTAGTAGTTGATCGTCAGCGACATGTCGCACCTTCCTCGCGATCTCCGGCATCACGGTACGCGGCCCGCGCGCACGCGGGCGTCACGGCCAGGATCTCATCCGCCGATCGCGGACATGGAGCGGACGGGCTGCACGAAGCCGTCGTCACCCAGTCCGGTGCGATCCATGCCGTGGGCTGCGGGCTTGATCCACATGGCCGCGCGCCAGCGCTCGGCGATCAGCTCGTCCGCCCTCTCCTGCGGCAGCGCGCCCTGGCCGGTCCGACCGCGCAGCAGGTCGCGCAGGCTGAACTCCTCGTGGGAGAACAGGCACGAGCGGATCTCGCCCTCGGCCGTCAGGCGGGTGCGCCGGCAGTCGCCGCAGAAGGGCTCGGTCACGGAGGCGATGATCCCCACGGTGCCCAGCGGCTCGTCCGCCAGCTCGGCATCCAGCGCGCGGACGTCCCACAGCTCTGCCGGGGCGCCGGCGCGAGGGACGGGGCGCGGATCCAAGCGGAAGCGCCGGCTCAGCAGCTGCCGGATCTCCGCGGCCGTCACCATGCCGCGGCGCGTCCAGGTGCGGTCCTCGTCCAGGGGCATCTGCTCGATGAAGCGCAGCTGCAGCCCCTGCTCGAGGGTCCAGGCCAGCAGGTCGGCGGCGCCGTCGTCGTTGATCTCGCGCAGCAGCACGGAGTTGATCTTCACGGGCTCCAGCCCGGCCTCCTGAGCGGCCCGGATGCCGGCCAGCACCTGCGGGAGCCGGTCGCGGCGGGCCAGACGGGCGAAGGTCGCCCGGTCCAGGGTGTCCAGCGAGACGTTCAGCCGCGTGAGCCCGGCTGCCCGGAGCCCGGCGGCGCGGCGGTCCAGCCCGATCGCGTTCGTGGTCAGGGAGATCGGCAGCTCGGGGTGCTCGCGGCGCACTCCTGCGATGATCTCCTCGAGATCCGGGCGGATCAGGGGCTCGCCGCCGGTCAGCCGCAGCTCCACGATCCCCAGGCGCTGCACGCCGATGCGCACCAGGCGCTGGATCTCGGCGGCGGTGAGCAGCTCGGACGACGGACGCCAGTCCATCCCCTCGGCGGGCATGCAGTAGGTGCAGCGCAGATTGCACTTGTCGGTCAGAGAGATGCGCAGATCGGCGGCCCGGCGCCCGAAGGAGTCCACGAGCCCCTGCGCGGGATCCGCAGGCGACGGCGCCAGCCGCGTGCGCAGACCCGGCATCCCGAGAGCGGTGGTCATGGGGGTCACCTCGTTCCCTTCCCGGCTGGGCTCCAGTCGGTGCTGGTCGTCGTCTCAGGCTATCGGCGCGGACTGCGGATCCTGCTGCGGAGGCCCGGACTTGCATCACGCCGACCGGCGCGTTCCTGCTGACGGTGCCAGATCAGAGACCATAGACAGCACAGTCTCCGGGAGCCTTGACGCGGCTCAAGCCGGAGCAGCGGGGCGGACATGGCAGGGGTGGTCGAGATGGCAGGGCACGGCGGCAGGCATGGGCACGGGCACCGATCACGCGGGATGACCGAGCACATCGCCGCGATCCAGGCACTGATCGAGCGCAGCCGCTGGGCGGACCGGGCCCCGGAGGAGGTCGCGCTCGAGGACGCCGACGGCCGCGTGCTGGCTGAGGGGCTGGCAGCACCCATGCCGCTGCCGCGCTTCGACGACTCCCAGATGGACGGCTACGCCGTGCGCGCTGCCGACACGCAGGGCGGTCCTCTGCACGACGGCGGCTCGCAGGCCGATGCGCAGACAGGCGGTGCTGAACCGGGCCTCATTGAGCTGACGGTGGCCGCGACCGGTGCCGCCGGGCACGAGCCCGCCCCGTTGGCGCCCGGGACGGCCGCGCCCGTGATGACCGGGGCGCCGATCCCGGTCGGTGCGGACGCCGTCGTGCCGGTCGAGGAGGTCGCACCGGCGCAGTTCCTCCCCGACGGTGCCGTGGTGCAGGTGCCGGCGGAGCAGCCCAGGGGGCGCTTCGTGCGCCCGGCAGGTTCGGATGTCGCCCGCGGCGAGTCCGTGCTGGGTGCCGGGATGGTCCTGAGCCCCGTGGCGATCGGGACGATCGCGGCTCTGGGCCTGCAGCGGGCGCGGGTGCGCGCTGCGCTGCGGGTCGGCGTCCTGACCACGGGGGACGAGGTGGTCGCGCCCGGGCAGGAGCCGGCCGCCGCCCAGATCCACAATGCAAACGCGCCGCTGCTGCGGGCGCAGCTGGAGCGGATGGGGTGCCGTGTCACGGCGGTGCGTCACGTGATCGACGACGACGATGAGCTGCGCCGTCTGCTGGCCTCCTCCGACTTCGAGGCGCCCGATCTCTGGGTGAGCTCCGGCGGCATCTCCGAGGGGGCCTTCGAGGTCGTGCGCCGCGTGCTGGGCGCCGAGCAGAACAGCGAGTTCCTGCACCTGGCCATGCAGCCCGGCGGTCCGCAGGGCCTGGCCATGATCGACGGCACGGCGGTCGTCTGCCTGCCCGGAAATCCGGTGTCCACCTGGGTCTCGGCGGAGACCCTGCTGCGCCCGGCGCTCGCGGCGGCGGGTGCCGGAGCCGAGGCGCCGCGCACGATCAGCGCCGCGTGCGCCGAGGATCTCGAGCGGCTGCCCGGTCGGTCTCGGATCGTGCGGGCCCGCTGGGACGGACGGCGAGCGCACCGACTCGGCGGGTACAGCTCGCACCTGCTGGCCACGGCCGCGCAGGCCGATGCCCTGATCGTCCTGGGCCCCGGCGAGGGATCGGTGCCCGCCGGCGAGCCCGTGGAGGTCCGTCTGCTCTGAGGCGCTCGGACGCGGATGCCCGCGGCCGTGAGGGGTCTGTCGTGCGGGCCTTTCCGCCGGTGAAGGGCGGCAGAGGCGACCCCTCACCGGGCGGGCGGTCCAGGGAACGATCAGAGCCCGGCACCTCGCGGAGGGCGAGGTGCCGGGCTCTGGAGCGGAGACCTCAGCGGCGCTCGGGCTTGACGGCCAGCACCGGGCAGGCGGACTCGAGCAGGATCTGCTGCGCGGCGCTGCCCAGCAGCAGCTTGCCCATGGGACTGCGGTGGCGGATGCCCACGACGATCAGGGAGGCGTCCGCGGCCTCGGCGGCATCCAGCAGATCGCCGACGGCGTCGCGGCCGCGGGCGTCCGGGAACTGGTGAGCGACCTTGACGCCCTGCAGCTCCTGGGCCTCGGTATCCGAATCGTCCCCGCCGAGGTGGAAGATCACGGCGTCCTCCGAGCGACGGGCGGCCTCGGCCAGTCCGGCGTCCAGGGCGGCCTGGCCCTCGGCGGTGCCGGCGCGGGCGATCACGATGGTCATGGGTCCTCCTGGAACGGGGTCTGGGGGCGCGCTGTGGCAGCGCAGAGCCTATGGTACATATCACATCCGACGCGCCGCGCCGAGGTGGCGGCACCATGGATGCACTTCTGTCTCGAACGTGACGGGCTGATCATCGTCGCACGTCGCGGGCGGCATGGGTGCAGGATGCGCTCCGGCCACCAGCTGCATCCGCACCAGCATCGAGGTCCCCATGAAGCTCCGCGCGTCCCTGCTCAGCGTCACCGCGGCCCTGGTCGCCCTCTCCCTGGGCCTCGGCGGCCTGGCCCCCGCGGCGGCGGCGCCCGGGTCGTCGTCGAGCGCCTCCGATCCCGCTGCTGAGGCCGTCCCGGAGACCGCGCCCCCGGCCCCGGCTGCAGCCCGGGCGGTCTCGGCCGCCGACAGTGCGGCCGATCAGCCGCTGGGCGCGTTCTATGCCGCACCCTCGCAGCTGCCCCAGGCGCCGGCGAGCCGGCTCAAGCACGAGTCCTCGCCCTTCTGCCTCGGCCCGGGTGGTGCGGCTGGGTGAGGCGCAGTCCCGGATCATGTACACCACGGCCGACTCGGACGGTGCGATCACCCCGGTGACCGGCTCCTTCCTGGAGTGGGGCTCGCCGTGGCGCGCGCCGTGCGCGACGCCGGACTGGGCGGGGCCAGCGCGCAGACTCCGGTCGGGATCGTGGGCTGCTCCCAGGGCGGCGGGGCCGCAGCCTCAGCCGGCGAGCTGGCTGCCTCCTGCGCGCCCGATCTCCGGGTGCAGGCCGTCGCGGTCGGTGCCCCTCCCACGGATCTGAGTCAGGTCGCGGCGAAGATCGACAACGGGCTGTACAACGGCTTCCTCATGTACACGCTCAGCGGGCTGGTCGAGTCCGAGGGCGTCTCGCCAGCGTCGTTCCTGAACCCCCGCGGAGTGCAGCTCTACACCGAGACGATCGGCGAGTGCACCACCTCGGCGATCGCCCCGACCGCCCTGATCCCCACTGCCACGCTGACGGCCAGCGGGCGCTCCGTGACCGAGCTGAGCCGCACCGAGCCGTCCCTGTCGATCCTCGAGCGGCAGCGCCTCGGAGCCGCCGCGGCGCCGAGCGCGCCCGTGCTGATCGTCCACAGCGTCTCCGACGACGTCACGGACCCGCCGCACATCCTCAGCTTCCTCAAGGCGCGCTTCGATGGCCGGACCCCGGTCTCGACCTGCGGCCGCGGCTGAGCCCGGCCCGCGTCCGCTCAGGCGACGATCCAGGCCAGCGCCCCCAGCGCGACGAAGGCGATCGGGAAGATCCAGGCGATCAGCACCACGCCTCGACGAGCCGGCGGTTGCGCGCCGTCCGGAGCGCGCAGGGGAGAGGTGACACGGTCGTCGTCGCCGGAGAGCTCGCGCATCTCCAGGGCCGAGAGCCCGCACAGGACGAGGAGGGCGCCCACGCAGACAGGTGCTGCCGGGATGCCGTCGACCACGGGCTCCAGCGGCAGGAGTCCGGCCAGGGCGCGCAGCGCGCCCAGCAGGAAGAGTCCGGCGAAGAAGGCGAGGCCGAGCCGCGTCCTGCGCAGCAGCGGCCCGAGCAGGACGGGCAGTGCCGCCACTCCGGCGGCGAGCAGGCCCAGGCAGATCAGCTCCACGAGGTTGAAGGACAGTGCCTCGCCCCGGGCCCAGCGGTTCGTCGCGTCATTGCCCGTCAGGAAGACGACGAGAGCAGCCAAGCAGATCAGGGTGACGCGCACGGTCCCGCCGCCTCGTACCGGATCGTCCGCGCTGCCGACCTCGCGGGCGTACTCGGTCGCATCCCCGAAGGCCTCCTTCGGCTCGGCGCCCGTCTCGATGCAGTGCGACTCGACCTCGGCCAGGTGGTCGCCGATCCGCGCGCCGGGGACATCGCGCAGGCGCAGCTCGAGGACGAAGTCATCGCACCAGCGGCGGTGCATCCGCACGAACGGGCGCTGCCAGACGTCGTGGTCATCGGCCAGGGAATCGGGTGCTGTGCTCATGGTGATCTCCTGAAGAGGTGCGGGGCTCAGGGGTGCGAGGGAGCTCGGTCGAGCTCCAGGTGGGCGTCGACGGCTGCGGTGAAGGCGCTCCAGGCGCTGCGGGCGTCGGCCAGCTCGGCCCGGCCGGTCTCGGTGAGTCGGAAGTACTTGCGGCCCGGGCCGCCCTCGCCGGTGCGCCATTCGATCGTGACGAGCTCGCGGGCCTCCAGGCGGGCGAGCAGGGGATAGAGGGTTCCGCCCTTGATCTCGCCGAGCCCGGCCTCGGCCAATCGGGCGATGATCGCGTATCCGTAGGCGGGGCCGTCGACCAGGCACTGGAGGACGCACGGCTGCAGCACGCCGCGCAGCCATTCGCTGCGCCGTGCCGCTGAGGTGTCTGGTGTCGAGCTCATGGCTAGATAGCCACACAGACTAGTTGGCCTGTCTATCTACTCCGACGAGGCGGAGCGAGTCCGGGCGCCCCGGAGGTCTCGCCCCTAGACTGGCCGGGTCCGCCACCGGCCCCCAGGAGATCTCCCAGCATGAAGTCCGCCGTCATCGCCCCCGCCCTGCTCGCGATCGCCGCAGTGATCCAGGCGCTGGGGATGCATCAGTACCACCAGGACGCGATCACGGTCACCGGGCAGCTGTTCTTCACCCTCTTCCTGATGGGCCTGGCCGTCTTCTACGGGCTGCGCGGGCGCGCCGAGCGGTTCTCGACCGTCCGGCTGGGGCTTCTGGTCCTGTCGGTGCTCGCGCTGGTGCTCACGCTCGTGGGCTGGGGGATGGCGCTGTTCTGGTTCTACCCGTCGGTGTGGATGTTCTACGGGATCTTCCTGGTCCTGCTGATCACGGCCGTCGTCGCCGTGGCGTCGAACCCCTCGGCGCGCCAGCGCGAGCGCGAGCTCGAGGAGCAGGAGGAGGCCGAGGCTGATCCGGACGCGTCGGCCGATGCGGAGGCGGGCGCTCGCTGACTCCCCCGCCGACCTCCGGTCGGTTCGTGGCATCTTCCGGAAATCGCTTGCCTTCTCTGGGGGTATTCGAGAAGAAATGAAGGAAGCGAATTCAGGAACGCCGCTGTAGTGTAATTCCCATAAGGGTGGCCTTGCTGCCTCGAGGGCTCTTGATCCGCGTGATCACGCCTGTGCCAGATATGGATCCGGATTTCCTTGACGGAGATCAAGCGGTCTTCCGGATCCGTTTCTGCAATTCGGGCAACTGCCGGAAATCATTCCTCAGCGACTCGGCCTCGTAGATAGCCTCGAGCTATGAGCACGAATACGACTTCCGGAGCGCATACTGCCCACGCCGCAGGCGTCGACGGCCCCGCCAGCCAGGCGCTGCTGAAGACCGGCCGCGTCTTCACCCGTCGCGAGCAGACCGCGGACGGCCGCGCCGAGTTCCGGGAGGGCGGCCGCGCGGGCGACTCCTTCTACCGGAACCGCTGGAGCCACGACAAGGTCGTGCGCTCCACCCACGGCGTGAACTGCACGGGGTCGTGCTCGTGGAAGGTCTACGTCAAGGACGGGATCATCACGTGGGAGGCCCAGGAGACGGACTACCCGTCGGTCGGCCCGGACAGCCCCGAGTACGAGCCGCGCGGGTGCCCCCGCGGCGCAGCCTTCTCCTGGTACACCTACTCGCCCACCCGCGTGCGCTACCCCTATGTGCGCGGCGTGCTGCTCGAGATGTACCGCGAGGCCCGTGAGGCCCACGGCGGCGACGCCGTGGCGGCCTGGGCCTCGATCGTGGACGATCCGGCCAAGCGCCGGGAGTTCCAGCAGGCCCGCGGCAAGGGCGGGCTCGTGCGCGCGTCCTGGCAGGAGGCCCTCGAGATGACGGCCGCGGCGCACGTGCACACGATCGGCGCCTACGGCCCGGACCGCTGCGTGGGCTTCTCGCCGATCCCGGCCATGTCCATGGTCTCCCATGCCGCCGGCGCCCGGTTCATCAACCTCATCGGTGGCGTGATGAACAGCTTCTACGACTGGTACGCGGACCTGCCCGTGGCCTCGCCGCAGGTCTTCGGCGACCAGACGGATGTCCCGGAGTCCGGGGACTGGTGGGATGCCACCTACCTCATGATGTGGGGCTCCAACATCCCCGTGACCCGCACCCCGGACGCCCACTGGGTCGCGGAGGTGCGCTACCGCGGCACCAAGGTCGTCTCGGTCTCCCCGGACTACGCGGACAGCACCAAGTTCGCCGACGAGTGGCTGCCCGCCCAGCCCGGCTCGGACGCCGCGCTGGCCATGAGCATGGGCCAGGTCATCCTCACGGAGCACTTCGCGCACAAGCGGACCCCGTTCTTCGAGGATTACGTCAAGCAGTTCACGGACCTCCCGTTCCTGGTCACCCTGGTCACCGACGAGAACGGGCAGACCGTCCCGGGCAAGTTCGTCACCGCCGAGGACCTCGGCTCGGATCAGGCGGATCCCGCGTTCAAGACCGTGATGCTCGAGCGCGCCACGGGCGAGGCCTTCATCCCCAAGGGCTCCATGGGCTTCCGCTACAACGCCCAGGACGAGGGCGACTGGAACCTGGACCTCGAGGGCCACGACCCGGCGCTGTCGATCATGGACCTGGGCGACTGGGACGGGGCGGCTTCGGAGATCGCGCTGCCGGCCTTCGTCGACGACACCGGCGAGGGCTCCGTGGTCCGCCGCGGCGTTCCCACCCGCACGGTGGCGGGCCGGACGGTCACCACGGTCTTCGACCTGATGCTCGCCCAGTACGCGGTCGGGCGCGACGGCCTGCCGGGCCAGTGGTCCGCCGGCTACGACGACGCCGAGACCGCCTACACCCCCGCATGGCAGGAGGCCATCTCCTCCGTCCCGGCCGAGGCCGCGATCCGCGTGGCCCGCGAGTTCGCCGCCAACGCCGAGCGCTCCGGCGGTCGGTCCATGATCATCCTGGGCGGCGGGCTGTGCCAGTGGTACCACGGCGATGTCACCTACCGCGCGATCCTGGCCATGCTCATGCTGTGCGGCTGCCAGGGCCGCAACGGCGGCGGCTGGGCGCACTACGTGGGTCAGGAGAAGGCCCGTCCCATCACCGGGTGGGCCACCATGGCCTCCGCCAGCGACTGGTCGCGCCCGCCGCGGTTCATGATCGGCACCGCGTTCTGGTACATGCACACCGACCAGTTCCGCCAGGACGGCCACTCCTCGGCGCACCTGCAGTCCCCGCTGGCCAAGGGCCATCTGGACGGCATGCACACCGCTGACGTCGTGGCCCAGTCCACGCGCCTGGGCTGGATGCCGTTCTACCCGCAGTTCACGCAGAACCCGCTCGACGTCGCCGACGCCGCAGCGGCTGCCGTCGAGCGCGGGGAGGCCGAATCGGAGGGCCAGTGGGTCGCCGATCAGGCCAAGGCCGGGAATCTGCAGTTCGCGGTCGAGGACCCGGACGCGGAGGCGAACTGGGCGCGCACGCTCGTGCTGTGGCGCTCGAACCTGCTGGGCTCCTCCGCCAAGGGCGAGGAGTACTTCCTCAAGCACCTGCTGGGCACGCAGAACAACGTGCTGGGCCAGGACCACGTGGACCACAAGCCCCGCGATGTCGCCTGGCACGAGAAGGCGCCGGAGGGCAAGCTCGACCTGCTGGTCTCGGCGGACTTCCGCATGACGTCGTCCACGCTGCTCTCGGACGTCGTGTTCCCGGCCGCCACCTGGTACGAGAAGTTCGACCTCTCCTCCACGGACATGCACCCGTACGTCCACGCCTTCAACCCGGCGATCACCCCGCCGTGGGAGGCCAAGACGGATCACGAGCTGTTCCGGCTGCTCTCGGACGAGGTCGCGCGCCTGTCCCAGGGCCGTCTGGACACCCGGCACGACCTGGTGGCCACCGCGATCACCCATGACACCCCGGGGCAGATCAACCAGCCCGGCGGGCACGTTCCCGAGTGGCGCGGCACGGACCTTCCGGCGGTGCCGGGGAAGAACTTCCCCAACCTCAAGGTCGTGGAGCGCGACTACACCGCGATCGGCGACAAGTTCGTGGCACTCGGCCCGCTGGCGGACAAGCTCGGGCTGACCACCAAGAACATCACCTTCGACGTCAACCACGAGGTCGAGGCGCTGGGGCGCAAGCACGGCGTCTTCGACTCCGGTGCGGCTGAGGGCCGACCCGCGATCGAGACCGACGCCCGCATGGCCGAGGCCATCCTGGCGCTGTCCGGGACCACCAACGGCGAGCTTGCTGTGCAGGGCTTCAAGACCCTCGAGAAGCGCGTGGGCAAGCAGCTGCACGACCTGGCGCTGGGCTCGGAGGAGAAGAAGATCACCTTCGCGGACACCCAGGCAGCCCCGGTGCCGGTCATCACCTCCCCGGAGTGGTCCGGCTCGGAGACGGGCGGACGGCGCTACGCCCCCTTCACGGTGAACATCGAGCGGCTCAAGCCGTTCCACACCCTCACCGGGCGCATGCACTTCTTCCTGGACCACGACTGGATGTCGGACATGGGCGAGAACCTGCCGACCTACCGGCCGCCGCTGAACAGCGCGGCGCTGTTCGGCGAGCCGCGGCTCGGCGAGCGCGGGGACCTCTCGGTGGCCGTGCGCTACCTGACCCCGCACAACAAGTGGTCCATCCACTCCGAGTACCAGGACAACCTGTTCATGCTCTCGCTCTCGCGAGGCGGCACGTCGGTGTGGATGTCGGACGAGGACGCGGCGCTGATCGAGGTCAGGGACAACGACTGGGTCGAGTGCGTGAACACCAACGGCGTGTTCGTGGGGCGGGCGATCGTCACCAGCCGCATGCGCCCCGGAGCGGTCTTCGTCCACCACGCGCAGGAGCGCACGATCGACGTCCCCAAGTCCGAGGCCACCGGCCGCCGCGGCGGCATCCACAACTCGGTCACCCGGATCATGCTCAAGCCCACGCACATGGTGGGCGGCTACGCCCAGCAGTCCTGGGCGTTCAACTACCACGGCCCCACCGGCAACAACCGAGATGTCACCTCGGTCGTCCGCAAGCGCTCGCAGGAGGTCCAGTACTGATGCGCATCATGGCTCAGACCGCGATGGTCATGACCCTCGACAAGTGCCTGGGGTGCCACACGTGCTCCGTGACGTGCAAGCAGGCGTGGACCAACCGTGCCGGCACCGAGTACGTCTGGTTCAACAACGTGGAGACCCGCCCCGGGCAGGGCTATCCGCGCCGCTACGAGGACCAGGAGAAGTGGCGCGGCGGCTGGACGCTCAACCGCCGCGGCAACCTGCAGCTCAAGTCGGGCAGCCGCCTGCAGAAGCTCTTCGGCATCTTCGCCTCGCCGGTGCAGCCGCACCTGGACGACTACTACGAGCCGTGGACCTACGACTACGCGAACCTCGTCTCGGCCCCGGCCTCGGATGACTTCCCGGTGGCCAAGCCCAAGTCGCTGATCACCGGCAAGGACACCAAGGTCGAGTGGTCGGCGAACTGGGACGACTCCCTGGGCGGCATCGAGGCCACGGAGTCCCAGGACCCGGTGCTGCAGAAGCTGCGCCGGGACTCGGAGGACCGCATCAAGCTGGACTTCGAGAAGACCTTCATGTTCCACCTGCCGCGGATCTGCGAGCACTGCCTGAACCCGTCCTGCATGGCGGCCTGCCCGTCGGGGGCGATCTACAAGCGCGCCGAGGACGGCATCGTGCTGGTCGATCAGAACCAGTGCCGCGGCTGGCGCCAGTGCATCACCGGCTGCCCCTACAAGAAGATCTACTACAACCACAAGACGGGCAAGGCCGAGAAGTGCACGTTCTGCTACCCCCGCGTGGAGGTCGGCATCCCCACGGTCTGCGCCGAGACCTGCGTGGGTCGCATGCGCTACATCGGCATCTTCCTCTACGACGCCGATCGCGTCACCGAGGCCGCCGCGACCCCGGATGAGAAGGACCTCTACGAGGCCCAGCTCGACCTGATGCTCGACCCGAACGACCCCGAGGTCCAGCGTCAGGCCCGCGCCGACGGCATCCCCGACGACTGGATGGAGGCCGCGCGCAAGTCGCCCGTCTACAAGCTGGCCAAGGAGCTCCGGGTGGCTCTGCCCCTGCACCCCGAGTACCGCACCATGCCGATGGTCTGGTACGTCCCGCCGCTGTCGCCGATCGTGGACCTGCTCTCCACCCAGGGCCACGACGGCCAGGACCTCGACGTCCTGTTCGGGGCGATCGACTCGCTGCGCATCCCGGTGGAGTACCTGGCCGAGCTGTTCACGGCCGGGGACACCGAGATCATCACGAACGTGCTGCGCAAGCTGGCGGCCATGCGCTCCTACATGCGCGACATCACCCTGGGCGACCAGGCCGACGAGTCGATCGCCCAGGCCGTGGGCATGACCGGCTCGCAGATGTACGAGATGTACCGCCTCATGGCGATCGCCAAGTACTCCGAGCGCTACGTCATCCCCACCGCGCACACCGAGGACGCCCACAACCTCGAGGAGATGGGCTGCTCCCTGGATGGCGACGGCGGCCCGGGCATGGGCCAGATGGGCGGTCTCGGCGAGGCCTCCGGGCGCCCCATGCCGGTGGCGGTCGAGAACTTCGCCACGCTCAAGGCGCGCCAGACCGCTGACTCGCCTGCGGGTGCCGCCGAGATGTCGGGCCGGGTGAACCTCCTGAACTGGGACGGCAACGGGACCCCGTACGGGCTGTTCCCGGAGAGCTCGTCCCCCGGGTCGAAGGGGGAGCCGCGATGAGCCTGCTGGCCAGGATCTTCGGGCTGGGCGGCAAGGGCACCGTCGAGACGGCGCCGTGGCGCGATGCCGACCCCCAGCGCTCCGCAGTAGTGCGCCAGTCGGCAGCACTTCTGCTGGGCTACCCGGACCGGGAGCTGCTCGGGCGGGTCCCGCAGATCCGCGCGGCGCTGCGGGAGGTCGGGGTCGACCCGGCGCCCGTGGACCGCCTCGAGCAGTGGATGCTCTCCAAGCCGCTGGCCGAGATCCAGGGCGACTGGGTCCAGGAGTACGACCTCTCGCGCCGGCACAGCCTCCACCTCACGTACTGGACCGACGGCGACACCCGCCGCCGCGGCGAGTCGCTGCTGTCGTTCAAGGAGCTCTACGCCGAGCACGGGTTCCGCCTGGACGACTCGGAGCTGCCCGATCACCTCCCGGTGGTCCTGGAGTTCGCAGCGCTCGTGGCCCCCGACGACGGCGCCGAGCTGCTGCAGCGCTACCGGCCCTCGCTGGAGCTGCTGCGCCTGGCGCTGAAGGACGACGGCCTCCCGCACCTGGGGATCGTCGAGCTCGTGTGCACCACGCTGCCCGGAGCCTCCCCGGAGGACCGCGACGCCGTGATGCGCATGGCCGGCTACGGCCCGCCCACCGAGACCGTGGGCCTGCAGCCGTTCGATCCGCGGCTGCTGCCGCTTTCCGACTCCTCGGCCTCGGGGATGACCGGCGGGGCGGCAGGTGCCGTGCCTGTGGATCCGGCGACCCATCCCTCGGCCGCGCATGCCGCTGCCGGCTGCACCCCCACCCACCGACGCGAGGCCGCCGCCTCCACGAGCTCCAGGGATTGAGACCGCATGAACACCACCGACATCCTGCTGTGGGGTGTGCTGCCCTACGTGGTGCTGCTGATCTTCATCGGCGGCACGATCTGGCGCTACAAGTACGACCAGTTCGGCTGGACCACCCGCTCGTCGTCCCTGTACGAGGGGAAGCTGCTGCGGATCGCCTCGCCGCTGTTCCACTTCGGGATCCTGGCGGTGCTGATCGGGCACATCGTGGGCCTGGTCATCCCCAAGTCCTGGACGGACTTCGCCGGGGTGTCCGAGCACATGTACCACATCATGGCGCTGACGATCGGCATGTTCGCGGGCTTCGGCACGCTGGTGGGCCTGGCCCTGCTGATCTACCGCCGCCGCACCACAGGCCCGGTGTTCATGGCCACCACGAACAACGACAAGATGATGTACGTCCTGCTGGTGCTGGCCCTGCTGGCGGGCATCGCGACCACGCTGATCTCGGTCTTCGACCACACCGTCGTGAACTACCGCGAGACCGTCTCCCCGTGGTTCCGCTCGATATGGATCCTGCAGCCGGACGTGGGCGCCATGGCCGCGTCGTCGCCCTCGTTCAAGGTGCACGTGCTGTTCGCGTTCGCGCTGTTCATCGCCTGGCCGTTCACCCGCCTGATCCACGCGTTCACGGCGCCGGTGCACTACCTCTTCCGGCCGTACATCATCTACCGCTCCCGGGACCGGGGCCGCACCACCGGCCACGCCCCCGTGCGCCGCGGCTGGGACCCGATCGGGACGCAGGACCGCGCGCCGTCGTCGGCCTCCCGGCCCAAGCGCCAGCCGACGTCCTCCGGGCGCCGCTGACGCGCCCCTCTCACGGCCCCACTGCACACCCTCGCGCCGCCTCGAGCGCGGCGCCGACCACCAGGAGATCACCCATGTCCGCTGAGGGCACCCGACCGTCCGTCGACGCCGAGCTGAAGGCCGGCCAGACCCGGAACCTGATCATCGCGACCCTGGCCTCCGTGATGGGCTTCTGGGCCTGGACCATCATCGGCCCGCTGTCCTCGCGCTACTCGCAGGCCATGGACCTCACCGCGGGGCAGACCTCGATCCTCGTGGCCATGCCGATCCTGGTCGGCTCCGTGGCCCGCGTCCCGGTGGGCGCGCTGACCGACCGCTACGGCGGGCGCGTCATGTTCACCGCGATCCTGGGCGTGACCGCTCCGCTCGTGCTGCTCACCGCGATCGTGGGGCAGCTGAACAGCTTCGGGCTGCTCGTCTTCGTCTCGTTCTTCCTGGGCATCGCCGGCACGGTCTTCGCGATCGGCATCCCGTTCTGCTCGGCCTGGTACGAGGCCCACCGCAAGGGCTTCGCGACCGGCGTGTTCGGCGCGGGCATGGTCGGCACCGCGGTCTCCGCCTTCGTCACCCCGCGCATCGTCGCAGGCCTGGGCTACATGGGCGCCCACGTGCTGGTCGCGGTGCTGGTGGCCGCCATGGCCGCGATCAGCTGGATCGCGCTGCGCGAGTCGCCCACGCGACGCGGACTGGAGCCCACGCCCATGATGCCCAAGCTCAAGGCCGCCTTCGCGCTGAAGGAGACCTGGATGCTGTGCTTCATGTACGCGATCGTCTTCGGCGCGTTCGTCGCCTTCTCGAACTACCTGCCGACGTATCTGGGCAACGTCTACGACTACGACCCCACGGCCGCGGGCACCCGCACCGCCGGATTCGCCCTGGCCGCGGTGATCGCCCGGCCGATCGGCGGCACCCTGGCCGATCGGATCGGTCCCAAGACCGTGTCGATCACCTCCTACGTCGGCGCGGCCGCGCTCGCCGCGATCGTCGCCTTCCAGCCCTCCCACGAGTTCGTCTACGGCCCGCTGTTCCTGGCCATGGCCGTCTTCCTAGGACTGGGCACCGGCGGCGTGTTCGCCTGGGTGTCGCGGGCCTCGGACTCCCGCACGGTGGGCACCGTCTCCGGCGTGATCGCCGCGGCAGGCGGCCTGGGCGGCTACTTCCCGCCGCTGGTCATGGGAGCCACCTACAACCCGGAGCACAACTCCTACTTCTTCGGGCTGATGCTGCTGGCCGCGTTCTGCATCCTCGGCCTGCTCGTGGCGCTCGTACTGCGCAACGGCGGCAAGGTGGACCAGCGCCAGACGGCCTGAGCCCGCACAGCGCCTCGCGCTCGGCCCGTCTCTGCCCGCCGCAGGGGGGCGGGTCGTCCGTCGGGCCCACAGGCTGTCCCGTCGTGCGGTCCCCGTACGGTGGACGGCACGACGACTCCGCCGGGCGCGCCCTGCGTCTCGCGGCGTCCGGCCGGCAGCACCCAGCTCGCAGCACCTCAGGAGGAGCCCATGTCCGAGACCCCGAGCAGCGGTCTGAGCCACGTCCGGGCGGACGGCTCGGCCCACATGGTCGACGTCTCCGCCAAGGCCGAGACCTCCCGGGAGGCCACCGCGGAGGCGGTGCTGAGCACTCGACCGGATGTGATCGAGAGGATCTTCGCGGCCGAGCTGCCCAAGGGCGATGCCCTGCCGACGGCGCGGATCGCCGGGATCATGGCTTCCAAGCGCACACCGGACCTCATCCCGCTGTGCCACCCGCTGCCGCTCGCCAAGGCCTCGGTGGACTTCGAGCGCCGGACGGAGTCCGTGCGCCTGCTGGCCACCGTGCGCACCCGCGGGGCCACCGGCGTCGAGATGGAGGCGCTGACGGCGGTCTCCGTGGCGGCGCTGACGCTCTACGACATGATCAAGGCCGTGGACAAGCACGCCGAGATCGGCGGGATCAGGGTCCTGGCCAAGTCGGGCGGGAAGTCCGGCGACTGGACCAGAGAGGACGCGCAGCCATGAGCACCGAGCCGATGAGCACCGAATCGGAGGGCGCCCGCGCCTGGGGCGAGCGGGATCCGCAGCTGCCCCCGCGGCGCGCTGTGCTGGTCGTGGCCTCGACCCGCGCCGCTGCGGGCACCTACCAGGACACCGCTGGGCCTGCAGGAGTGACGGCGCTGCGACGGGCCGGGATCGAGTGCCCGGAGCCCGTGGTGGTGGCGGACGGCGAGCCTCTGCGCCGGGAGCTGCACCGGCTGCTGCGCGAGCTGCCGCAGTCCGAGCGTCCGGACCTGGTCGTGACCTCCGGGGGCACCGGGATGATGGCCGATGACCGCACGCCGGAGATCACCGCCGAGCTGCTCGACCTGCCGCTTCCCGGGCTCGTCCACGCGCTGTGGGCCGAGGGCCTGCAGCACGTGCGCACCGCCGTGCTCTCGCGCGGACTGGCCGGGATCAGCGGGCGCACGCTCGTGGTCAATCTGCCGGGCTCCCGCGGCGGGGTGAAGGACGGCATGGCCGTGATCATCCCGCTGCTCGAGCACATCCTGCACCAGCTCGAGGGCGACCGGGACGCCGGGCACACGAGCCCCGAGGCCCCCCGCACGGAAGCGGCACCCTCAGCGGCCTCCGCTGACGGCGCGCCTGCCGCACCCGTCGAGGAGGCCGTTGCCCCGGTGCCGCCAGCCGAGCACGGCGCCTCCGCCGCCGACAAGCCCCCGGTTCCGCCCGCCGACGGATACCAGCCCTCCGGCCAGCAGGGCGATCACCCGGCCGACCTGGCCCCGTCCACGGTCGTGGACACCTGGATCACGGATCAGCCGCTGGATCCGGTGGGCCTGCGGGCCATGGCCTCTGCCTCCACGGCGGGCGCCGTCGTCGGGTTCAGCGGCATCGTGCGCGATCACGACGGCGGCCGCGGCGTCGCCTCCCTGGACTACACCGCGCATCCGCAGGCCGCCGAAGCGCTGCGCGCCGCCTGCCAGGAGATCGCCGACGCCCACCCGGGCCTGCGGATGGCGGCGGCCCACCGGATCGGGCATCTGAGGGTGGGGGACTCGGCCATGGAGGTCGCCGTGGGGGCCTCTCACCGCAAGATCGCCTTCCAGGCCTGCGACGAGCTCGTGGACTGCATCAAGGCCCGCGTGCCCATCTGGAAGGAGCAGCACCTGGACGATGGAGGCAGGCAGTGGGTGAACCTTTGAGCGCCGCCGGCCTGCCGCCGCTGGTCGAGCCCGGCCCTCAGCTGAGTCCGGAGCAGCTGCGCCGCTACGCGCGCAACCTGCGCGTCCCGCAGATCGGCGAGCTCGGCCAGCGCCGCCTGCGCGCGGCCACGGTGCTGTGCGTGGGCGCCGGGGCGCTCGGCTCCCCGGCGCTGCTCTACCTCGCCGCCGCGGGGGTCGGGACCCTGGCGATCGTCGACGACGACGACGTGGAGCTGTCCAACCTCCAGCGCCAGGTCATCCACGGCTCCGAGGCGGTGGGGCGGGCCAAGACGGCATCTGCCGCCGCGCGGATCCGGGAGCTGAATCCGGACGTGCAGGTCGTCGAGCACCGGCGGCGCCTGGACGCCGGAAGCGCCCTGGAGCTCGTGTCCGGGTCCGATCTGGTGCTCGACGGCTCGGACAACTTCGCCACCCGCTACCTCGTCTCCGATGCCTGCGAGATCACCGGGATCCCCCATGTGTGGGCCTCGATCCTGCGGTTCGACGGCCAGGCCTCGGTGTTCTGGGCGCAGCACGGGCCCACCTACCGCGATCTGCACCCCGTGCCGCCGCAGCCGGGCTCGGTGCCCAGCTGCGCGGAGGCCGGAGTGCTCGGAGCGCTGCCGGGGATGCTCGGCTCCGCCTTGGCCATGGAGGCCATGAAGCTGATCATGGGCGCCGGCGTCACGCTGCTGGGGAGGCTGTCGATCTGCGACGCCCTCGACGGCAGCTGGACCCAGATCCCCCTGCGGCGAGCCGCCGGAGCCGCGGCCGTCACGCACATGTCGCCCTTCGCGGACCCGGCCCGCGACGGCTATCCGGGGGCCGAGGACTCCGAGCGGCTCCTCGCCGGAGCCACCGGGACCAGCGGGGGCGGCGCCAGCTGCGTCGCGAGCGAGCCGGGGCCTCCATCGTCGGACCCGACGGCCTCGGATCCATCGCCGGATCCGGAGCTGGTGACCCCCGAGCAGCTGTCCGACCTGCTGGCCGAACGGGCGGCGGGGCGCGCGTCGTTCGAGCTGATCGACGTGCGCGAGCCCTGGGAGCACCGGCTCGAGCGGATCGACGGCGCGCAGCTCATCCCGCTGGGAGAGCTCCTCGGGCAACCCGATGCGCCGGAGATCGCCGACGGCGCGGCTGGCCAGCTGGACGGCCCGGATGACGTCATCCTCCTCTGCCAGGCCGGAGTGCGCTCAGCCCAGGCCCTCAACCGATTGCGCGAGGCGGATATCGTGGCCGGACGGACGCGCCGCGTCCGGCACCTGGCCGGAGGCATGTCGTCATGGAGCGGGGCGGGCCTGCCCACGACAGGAGACTGAGCATGGAATCGACCCCTGAGGACGACGATCACCCGTCGAGCGCCGAGCACGGCCTCACCGCCTCCCAGGACGCCCACGGACTGGTGCGCCCGGACCGGTGGGGGACGGTGCTCGGGGCTGCGGGGTCGCTGGCCCTGGCCGTGGTGCTGCGCGGCCTGCGTCGGCGCTGAGACTGCCGTCGAAGTCCTTGGTGCCTGAGGGCTACCCTGGTCCGGTCCCGCCCGGGGCCGCACCCACCGTCCAGGAGGTCCGGTTGTCTTCCTCTGCCCGCTCCAGCTCCGTCGCCGCGCAGGCCGCAGATCGCGCAGCGCCCGCGCCTCGCTCGGGCGACGGCCCCGCGTGGGGCAGGGCCCTCGCCTGGATCGCCCTGGTCGCCGTGCTGGCCTGGGCCGTCAAGCTCGTGGTCGAGGGGTCTCTGGACCTCATGGTCTACAACATGGGTGCGCAGTGGGTCGCCCACCCCGCGACCCGGGCGCAGCCGCTGTACGACCTCGAGTTCCCCGTCCCGTGGGGCGGCCCGGACACGCTGCCGTTCACCTACCCGCCGTTCGCCGCCCTGCTGTTCGGGCTGCTGGCCTGGATCCCGTTCGACCTCACGCGCTTCCTGCTGCTGGGTCTGGACATCATCGGTGCCGTCGTGCTGGGCCGCGGCCTGCTGGCCGTCGCCGAGCGGCGCGGCCGTCCGCTGCCGTGGACGCGGGCGCTGGGCTCGTCGGCGTCGCTGGCCCTGATCACCGCGCTGATCCTGTTCTGCGGCCCCTGGATCCGCACGATCTCGCTGGGGCAGGTCAACATCCTGCTCTTCGCGCTGATCTTCCTGGATCTGGTGCGCCGCACCGACGGCACCGGCTCGCGGCTCGAGAACGCCGTGGCCTTCATCCCGCGCGGCGTGCTGATCGGCATCGCCGCCGGCATCAAGCTGACCCCGCTGGCCTTCGGCCTCATCTTCCTCATGGGGAAGAACTTCAAGGCGATCCTGGCCATGGGCGTCACGTTCGCCGCGACCGTCGGGCTGGGCTTCCTGGTCCTGTACCAGGACTCGATCCAGTTCTGGACCGACGCCGTCTCGTCGTCCGACCGCGTGGGCTCGATCAAGTACATCGACAACACCGCCCTGACCGGCGTGCTGATCAAGACCGGCGTCCCGGCCGATGCGGTGGACCCGATCCGCTACGTGCTGGTGCTAATCATGCTGATCGCGGTGGCCGTGGCGCTGCCACTGCTGCTGCACCGCGGGATGACGCTGTCGGCGATCTCCATGAACGCGCTGGTCATGCTGTTCATGTCGCCGATCTCCTGGTCGCACCACCAGGTGTACTACCCGGTGATCGCAGTAGCGCTGTTCACCGAGGCCTTCCCGCACGTTCTGCGCGGGGGCTTCCGGCTGCCAGCGCAGATCATGGCGTGGATCTGGCTCGTGGGCGCCTACATCGGGCCCATGCGCGGGCTGTGGATCGTGGACCTGTTCGGCGTGCACCTGCATGCCGCGGAGACGATCTGGGTCATCCCCTACCTGGTGCTGTTCGTCCTGCTGCTGACCTGGTCCGCGGCCGTCGTCGTCGCTGCCCGACGCGATCGCCGCGCGGGGTCCGGCGCCCCGGCCCGCGCTGTCTGACCCGTCACCCCGACGCACCGACGCCCGCCGCCTGCCTCGACGCCTCCGCCTCGAGAGGCCGACTCCGGCCCTCCCTCGGCCGGCCGCGGGGAGGGCGGAGACGACGGGACCCCCGCAGCCAGGCGGCTGCGGGGGTCCCGTGCTGTGCGCTCCCGGCCTCCGGGAGGAGGCGGATCAGCTGGCGTCGAGATCCTGCTCGATGAGCCCGGCGATCTTCTCGACGGCCTCGGCGTCGTCCGAGGAGACCTCGACCTCGGTGCCCTTCTCGGCACCCAGGGCCATGATCAGCAGCGACGACGACGCGTCCGCCGGCTCCTCGTCCGGGTCGTTGACGAGACCGATCAGGATCTCGTCGTCGTACTCCCCGGCGGCCTCGGAGATGATGGCTGCGGGACGGGCGTGCAGTCCGACGGCCGAGCCGACGATGACCTTCTTGCTGGGCATGCTTCCTCCTGACGGGTGCTTCATCGCACCGCTGCTAGTGGTGTCTTCAGCCTAGGCCGTTCAGGCCGCGGCTGTCTGCGCCGTGGGCGCATCTGCGGACTCGGCGTCGCCCTGGGCGCGGGCCATCAGCGCGCGCTGGCGCTGGGTCTTCAGCACCGTGACGATCACCGCGGAGACCACCACACCGGCGACCAGCGCGATCAGGAAGCCCACCGGGTTGCCGATCGTGCCGATGACGAAGATGCCGCCGTGCGGGGCGTTCTGCGTGACGTTCAGCGCCGCGATGAGTCCGCCGGTCACGGCGCCGCCGGCCATCATCGACGGAATGACGCGCAGCGGGTCGGCCGCGGCGAACGGGATGGCGCCCTCGGAGATGAAGGCCGCGCCGAGCAGCCACGCGGAGCGGCCGTTCTCGCGCTCGGCCTCGCTGTAGAGCTTGCCGCGCACCGTGGTGGACAGGGCCAGCGCCAGCGGCGGCACCATGCCGGAGGCCATGACAGCGGCCATGATCATCTGGTTCGCCTCGCCGCCGGCGGACAGGCCCGCGGTGCCGAAGAGGTAGGCGGCCTTGTTGACCGGCCCGCCGAGGTCGAAGCACATCATCAGGCCGATGATCACGCCGAGCAGCACCGCGGAGGAGCCGGACATCGACGACAGCCCGTTCTGCAGGGCCGTCATGAGCGCGGCCAACGGGGCGCCGAGCAGCAGGTACATCAGCAGGCCCACGATCAGCGTGGTGACCAGCGGGATGATGACCACGGGCATGAGCCCGGCCAGCCAGCGCGGCACCTTGATCGAGGCGATCCACATGGCGATCAGACCGGCGATCAGGCCGGTGACCAGGCCGCCGATGAAGCCGGCGTTCAGGGCCACGGCGATCGCGCCGCCCACGAAGCCCGGGGCGATGCCGGGGCGACCGGCCAGGGCGTAGGCGATGTAGCCCGACAGCGCCGGGACCAGGAACGTCATGGCCAGACCGCCGACGACGCTGAGCACGGCCGCCAGATAGAGCAGCAGACCGTCGCCGCGGATGGCGACGTCCGAGTAGTCGGCTGCGCTAGGCAGATTGGCGAGACTGCTGTTCGCGACGATGTCGGCGGACACGTTGGCGATGCCGGCGTCGCCCATGAGGAAGCTGATCGCGATCAGCAGACCGCCCGCGGAGACGAACGGGATCATGTAGGATACGCCGGTCATCAGCGCCTGCTGGATGCGCCGCGGCCAGCTCGTGCCGCCCTGGCCCGCGCCAGCGGACTCGCCGCCCGAGCCGCCGCCGCCGGCGATCCGGTGCCCATTGGGGTCATCGGCCGCGGCCAGCGCCTTGGTGATCAGGCCCTCGGGATCCGAGACGCCCACGTTCACGCCAGCCTCCACGCCCGGCTTGCCGGCGAAGCGCTCGCGGTCGCGCACGCCCACGCCCACGGCGAAGACGACGGCATCCGCCGCATCGATCTGCTCCTGCGTCAGCGGCGTGCCGCCGGAGGAGCCCTGGGTCTCCACGACGAGCTCGTGGCCCATCTCCGCGGCCTTCTGCTCGAGCGCCTCGGCCGCCATGTAGGTGTGCGCGATGCCCGTGGGGCACGACGTCACGGCCACGAGGTGGCGCTTGGCGGGGGCCGCTTGGGCCCCGTCGTCGGCCGCTGCCGCGCCCGCCGCACCTGCTCCGGCTGCGGCGCCCGCTGCGGCGCCCCCGTACTGGGCATCGGAGGACCCGGTGGCGGTGCTGCCGCTCGGTGCCGGAGCGGCCTCGAGCTGATCCGTGGCCGGCTTGGGCTTGGGGGCCAGGACCTCCTCGACGATCGCCACGACCTCCTCGGCCGACTGGGCCTCCCGCAGGGAGGCTAGGAAGGTCTTGCGGGCCATGGCCCGAGCCAGCTTGGACAGCAGCTTGAGGTGGGCCTGGCCCTCGCCGTCGGCGGCGGCGATCAGGAAGATCAGATCCGCGGGTCCGTCCTTGGCGCCGAAGTCCACGGGCTTGGGCAGGCGGGCGAAGGCCAGCGACGTGGTCTGCACGTGAGCGGAGCGGCAGTGCGGGATGCCGATGCCGCCGGGCTGGCCGGTGGCGGACTGCTCCTCGCGGGCCAGGGCATCGCCCGCGAGCCCCTTGGCGGAGTCCGCCCGGCCCGTGGCGGCGACGATCCCGGCCAGCTTGGTGATGACCTTGGTCTTCTCGGAGCCGAGATCCTGGTCGAGCGAGACCAGGTCGGCTGTGATCAGCGGTGCGTTCTCTGACATGTCCTGTCCTTCGATGCGGCGGCCGGCGGCCGCTCGGTGGTGCTCGCCTCCGGGGGAGTCCCGGTGGCGACCGCGGGGAGCCTGCATCCGCTGCGGATGCAGGGGGAGATCTGTTGGGGGCCGCTCAGTCGAGCGGCAGCTCGGACACCGTGGTGCCGTCGAGGTCGATCTGCTCGGGGGAGGGGACGCCGGTGCCGGGAAGCGCGGTGGCGCCGGAGCCGTAGGCCACCGCGCGGCGCAGCCGCTCGGCCGGGGCCAGGCCCTCCGTGTGGGCGATCAGCAGCCCGGACAGCGACGAATCGCCGGCGCCCACGGTGGAGACCGGTGTGATGGGCGGGGGAGTCGCGGACCAGGCGCCCTCGGCGGTGACCAGCACGGCCCCGGCACCGCCGAGGGTGGCCAGCACCTCCCGGACCCCGCGCTCCACGAGCCGCCGGGCCGCACGCGCGGCGGGCAGGAAGTCGCCGTCGTCGGCGGCGGCCTCGATGGCCAGGCCGTCATCGCCCACGAGCTGGCCGAGCTCGAGCCCGTTCGGCTTGAGGATGTCCGGGGCTGCGGTCTCGAGGCGCTCGGACAGCGCCACGAGCGGGGCGTCCGAGGTGTCCACGGCGATCTGCACCCCGCTGCCGCGCAGCTGCGTGATCAGCTGTGCGTACCAGTCCTCCGACGGGCCCGGGGGCAGCGAGCCGCACAGGGCCACCCAGTCGCCGGGCGAGACGGCGTCGCGGACCGCGGCCAGGCAGGCCAGCTGGGCATCGTCATCCAGCAGCGCCCCGGGCTCGTTGATCTTGGTGGTGGTGCCGTCGGGCTCGGTCAGGGTGATGTTGGTGCGCACGCGTCCGGGCAGGTCCACCGCACGGTGGGCCACGTCCGCCTGGGCGAGGGCCGACAGCAGCGGGTCCCCGCCGGCTGCGGGCAGCACAGCCAGGGTGGGTGCGCCCGCCAGGGCCAGGGCGCGGGAGACGTTGATGCCCTTGCCCCCGGGGCCGTCGTCCACGGACGCGATGCGGTTGACGCCGCCGCGCTCCAGCGGGGCGGTCAGGGCGGCGGTGCGGTCGATGCTGGGGCTGGCGGTGAAGGTGACGATCATGCGATCACGACCTCGATCTCTGCTCGGTTCAGGGCTTCGGCAAGGGAGCTGGGCGGGACGGCGTCCGTGATGAGGACGTCGATCGCGCTGAGGTCGGCGAACGTGCACAGGTGCTCGGCGCCGAACTTGGTGGAGTCGACCAGCGCGATCACGCGCTGGGAGCGGGCGGCGATCAGGCGCTTGGCGGCGGCCTCCTCGGCGTCCGGGGTGGTCAGTCCGAGCACGGCGGACAGGCCGTTGGAGCCCAGGAAGGCGACGTCCGCGGAGATCGAGCTCAGCAGGGCATTGGTCTGGGCTCCCACGACCGTCTCCGTGACCGGGCGGAGTCGTCCGCCCAGCAGGAGGACCTCGACATCGCGGGCGTGGGAGAGCTCCACGCCGGCGCTGGGGGAGTTCGTCACGACCGTGACGGGCTCGAGGGCCCCCTCCCGCGCTGCGGCGGACATGGCGGCGGCGAGGCAGCCGGTGGTGCTGCCGCCGTCGAGCAGTATCGAGCCGTGCGCCGGCGGAAGATGGCCCATGGCGGCCCGGGCGATCGCGGCCTTGGCCCCGATCCGGGTGGCTCTGCGGTCATCGACGGCGGCCTCGCGGCCGTTGCGCCCCAGCGGCGGGATGGCGCCGCCGTGCACGCGCTGGATGCGGCCCTGCCGCTCCAGGACGTCGAGGTCGCGGCGGATGGTCTCCGGGGCGACCGAGAACTGCACTGCCAGCTCCGCCACGGAGACGCGCCCCTGGACGGCGGCCTGCTGCGAGATGGCCTGCCGCCGCTCGGGCGCGAAGAGGCCCTGCCCGGTGTCCGGATCCGAGCCCGCCGCGTCCCCCGAGAGAGGCTGCTCTGTGATGTTCATTACGCCCATTTGTACATGATCATGCCCGGATGCGTTGATTGTCAATCTGTGTCCCGCTTCACTAGAATACCTGCAAGCAACGCTCGCCCGCGCATGTCCGCGCGGTTTCAGCGACTCGATGATGAGGAGCGCTCTTCATGTCCGAAGATGCCCGTTTGAACACTGCCGCCGCTGCTGCCCCGCAGGCCGACCTGACGGGCATCGGCGTCGTCGCCGGCGTCGCGGCTCGTCCCGCCATGTGGGTCCGGCCCCGCCCGGCCCTGCCGACCGACGGGCCGGAGATCCCGGAGTCGGATCGCGAGTCGCAGAAGGAGCGCTTCGACATCGCCGCCGCCACCGTCGCCGGACGCCTGGACGCCCGCGCGCAGCGTGCGGAGGGCCACGCGGCCGAGGTCCTCGGCGCCACCGCCGCGCTCGTCACGGACAAGGGCTGGCGCCGCGCCGTCGGCAAGCAGATCGACTCCGGTGCCTCCGCCGAGCTCGCCGCGGCGCGGGCCACGGACACCTTCGTGGCCAAGTTCGAGAAGATCGGCGGCCTCATGGCCGAGCGCACGACGGATCTGAAGGACATCCGCGACCGCGTCATCGCCGAGCTGCGCGGGGAGCCGGAGCCCGGCGTCCCGGATCCGGCCGAGCCGATCATCCTGCTGGCCGACGACCTCGCCCCCGCGGACACCGCGGGGCTCAAGCCCGAGCTCGTGCAGGGCATCGTCACCGAGCTCGGCGGCAAGACCAGCCACACCGCCATCATCGCCCGCCAGTTCGGCATCCCCTGCGTGGTGGGCGCAGGCTCCGCGCTGCGTCAGATCGAGGACGGCCAGCTGATCCTGGTCGACGGCGAGTCCGGTGTGATCGAGCTCGAGCCGGAGGCCGATTCCGCCGCCTCCCGCGCCGCCGAGTCCGCCGAGACGCTGGCGCGCATCCGCACCTGGACCGGCCCCGCCGTCTCCGCCGACGGCACCCGCATCCAGCTGCTGGCCAACGTCCAGGACGGAGCGGGCGCCCGCACCGCCGTGGCCACCGGCCTGCCGGAGGGCGTGGGCCTCTTCCGCACCGAGCTGTCCTTCCTCAACGCCACGGCCGAGCCCTCCGTGGCCGAGCAGACCGCCCTCTACCGCGAGGTCTTCGACGCCTTCGACGGCTCCAAGGTGGTCGTGCGCACCCTCGACGCCGGCTCGGACAAGCCCCTGGCCTTCGCGACCATGCCGGAAGAGCCCAACCCGTCGCTGGGCGTGCGCGGCGTGCGCATCGCCTTCGAGGACGACGGCGTGCTGACCCGTCAGCTCGACGCCATCGCCGCTGCGGCCGAGGGATCCGGGGCGGAGCCCTGGGTCATGGCCCCCATGATCGCCACGGTCGATGAGGCCAAGTGGTTCGGCGATCTGTGCCGCGAGCGCGGCCTCAAGCCCGGCGTCATGATCGAGGTCCCGTCGGCCGCTCTGCTGGCCGATCAGCTGATCGAGCACGTCGACTTCTTCTCGATCGGCACGAACGACCTCACCCAGTACGCCATGGCCGCCGACCGCATGGCCTCGGGTCTGGCCCAGCTCACGGATCCCTGGCAGCCCGCCGTGCTCAAGCTCGTGCAGATGGCCGCGCAGGCGGGCCAGCGCGCCGGCAAGCCCGTGGGAGTGTGCGGAGAGGCCGCAGCCGACCCGCTGCTGGCCTGCGTGCTCATCGGCCTGGGCATCACCTCGCTGTCCGCGGCCGCCCCGGCTCTGGCAGCCGTCGGCGTGAAGGTCGGCGAGGCCACGGACGAGCAGATGAAGCGCGCCGCGGAGGCCGCCGTGCAGGCCCCGTCGCCGGAGGCCGCCCGCGAGGCCGCCTCGGCCGCGCTGTCCGACGCTCGGGCCTGAGGCGGCGCAGGTGAAGCCGTTCCTGCTGATCTCCACCCGGCCGGAGGACTCGATCGCCGAGGAGGAGCTCGATACCTTCCTGCGCTTCACGGGGCTGGAGCCGGATCAGCTGCGCCAGCTGCGCCTGGAGAAGGGTCCGGAGGTCGCCCGCGAGCTGCAGGATCTGGACCTGGACGAGATCTCCGGGATCTTCGTGGGCGGCTCGCCGTTCACCACCTCCACGCCGCAGGCGGAGAAGACCGAGGTGCAGGTCCGTGTGGAGAAGGACCTCGGCGAGCTGCTCGACCGCGTCATGGACCGCGGCACCCCCTTCTTCGGGGCCTGCTACGGCGTGGGCACGCTCGGCGTGCATCAGGGCGGGGTCGTGGACGGCACCTACGCCGAGGGCGTGGGTCCCATCCGGATCACCGTGACCGACGAAGGCTCCCGGGACGTCCTGCTCGAGGGGATGCCGGAGACCTTCTGGGGGTACGTGGGGCACCAGGAGGCCGTGCGCGCTCTGCCGTCCAATGCCGTGCTGCTGGCCACGGGGGAGGAGTGCCCGGTGCAGATGTTCCGCATCGGCGAGCGCGCCTGGGCCACGCAGTTCCATCCGGAGCTCGACGACACCGCGCTGCTGAGCCGGATCGATGCCTACAAGAACCACGGGTACTTCCGTCCGGAGGACGCCGAGGAGGTGCGCCGTCGCGTGATCGACGGCCCCCAGGCCGATCAGCCGCGGCGCCTGCTGGCTCGCTTCGCGGAGGTCTTCGCCCGCTGAGGGCCAGAGCCTGCGGGGACGGCTCGGCTCCGGTCGGATTCGGCGCGGTGCGGCGGGCGAGCGATCGGGGGCCGTCGTCGTCCGTGAGAGGGACCGCGGCGCTGTCCGGAACCATCCTCGGGAGGGAGGGCGTCGTCGTCCCGCGCGGATACGGTGGAGACCATGAGCACCGCCGCCTCCGCCCAGTCGTCGCCCACGGCTTCCCCTTCTGAGCCCGTGCCCTGGGGCGGTGCCGCAGCGCCGGGGCCCGTCGGCGGTCCGCCCGCGCGCGGGACCGGGGCTCCCTCCGGGACGCGACGCCTTCCACTGGGTGCGGAGGTCCGCGACCTGCCCTATCACCGGCTCGGGCTCGCCGACCACCGGCATCGCCCGTGGGCCCCGCTGATCGAGGGCGCGCTGAGCGGCGGGATATATCTCGGGGCGAGCATCTTCTTCACCGTCGCGCTCCTGCTGGGCATGCTTGTCTTCCGCCCCGAGCTCACGGACACGTTCATGACGGGCGATCCCAACCAGATGAACATGGCGGATCCGTGGCTGCTCGTGCTGCTGTTCGGATCGGTCGCGATCTGGCTGCCCATCGCGCTGTTCGCCCGCTGGGTCATGCGGCCCCGGCCGATGGGACTGATCTGGTCGGTGACCGGACGGATCCGCTGGAAGTACCTCTCCATCACCCTGGGCGTGGCCGCCGCGATCTACCTGGTGATCCAGGTGGGGCTCAGCCTGCTGCTGAGCGCGCTGGCCCCGCAGGAGCAGGGCCTCGAGTTCGAGCCGCAGCCGTGGTGGTGGCTGAGCCTCATCCTGATGCTGCTGATCGTGCCCATCCAGTGCACCGCTGAAGAGGTCGTGTTCCGCGGCTACCTGGCGCAGATGCTGGGACGCTGGCTGCGTCACCCCCTGTTCGCGATCCTGCTGCCCGTCCCGCTGTTCATGCTCGGGCACCTCTACGACATCTGGGGTCAGCTCTCCGTCGGCATGATGGCGCTCGTGGCCGGCTGGGTCGTCTGGCGCACCGGCGGGCTCGAGGCCGCCATCGCTCTGCACGTCGTCAACAACATCTTCGCCTCCTTGACGGTGCTGTTCGTGCCGTTCGACCCGGAGGCGCAGGCAGAGTCCGTGGGCTGGTTCGGCTTCCTCGTCACGGCGGTCATGCAGGTGTCCTTCGGCCTCCTGGCGATCTGGATCGCCAAGCGAAGCGGCCTGGCCGTGACCCGACACAGCGCCGTGTGGCCGGCCCGCGCCCGCCGCGACTGGGAGCGCTTCACGGGGCTCGACGCCGCCGGGGTGCGCGAGCTGCCCGCAGCTGCGGAGATCGCGGACATGCTCGGCGCCTGGCGTGCCGGTGGTCAGGCCGGTCCGGGCGCGACCTCCTGGCAGGCGGGCCCGGACGTTCCCGTCGGACAGCCCGGAGCGCCCGTCCCCGGGCAGCCGCAGCAGCCCGCCCCCATGGGCCCCCCGGCGGCTCCGCCGCGCCCCTAGGGCCAGCGGCCCTCACCGTGATCGGTGCCGCGGCGCTGCCTGGTCGAGTGGCGCGGTGCGGCAGAGCAGGGTGAGCTCCGGCGGGAGGCCCCGTCAGGCGCGGGTCTTCAGGCTGCGACGCTCGAGGCGGCGCTCCAGGTCCCCCAGGCCACGAAGGGGCCCAGCGCCGCCACGATCATGGCCATGCGGCCCGCGCCGCGTCCGCGTCGGCGCAGGAAGGCGGTCGCGCCCATGGCCATGGCGGCCAGGCCCATGAGACCGCAGACCGCCTGTGCGGCCAGCAGCACGGAGGCCTTGATCTGAGAGTCGCGCGGCATGCCTGCCCAGGTGCCGTCGCCGAACTGCTGCGCCTCGATCAGCACCACGCCCACGAAGGCCGCGCAGATCGTCGAGAGCACGATGGCGGTCAGGGCCAGGGCCAGGGCGGTCATGCCCATGGTGGGGTCCCGCCCCGTGCCGTCAGAGGGGATCTGGGGGGAGGCGGGCTTCGGAGGGGCGTCCGACGCCGCGTGTGTCATACAGCGAACATACAGGTTCTGAGGTTCGGAATGCCCTACATCTCGAAGTTCTAAGGAGCAGAGCCCGACGGCACGGCATGGACTCGAGTCGATGGATGTGCCCCGGGGTCCCGCCATCGCACGCAGCTGCTTCCGTGGGCCGTCCCTACACTGGAGCACATGGTCGACACGCACGCTCAGCCCAGTCCCCAGATCCCCGCCGATCCCGACTGGCGGCAGTCGTCGGCCGCGCGGAACGCCCAGGATCTCGCGGAGCTCGTCATGGCCTCGCCGAGCTCCTTCCACGCTGCCGCAGAGGGCGCGCGACGGCTCGGGGCCGCCGGCTTCCATCAGCTCGACGAGCGCGACGCCTGGTCCGGCGACGACGTCCGGCAGCCGTCGTACGTGGTGCGCGACGGCGCCCTGATCGCCTGGGTGACCCCGGAGGCCTTGGGGGAGCGGGCGGGATTCCGGGTCGTCGGGGCCCACACGGACTCGCCGTCGTTCAAGCTCAAGCCGCGCCCCAGCACGGGGCATTCAGGCTGGTGGCAGGCCGGGGTGGAGATCTACGGCGGCCCGCTCGTGAACTCGTGGCTGGATCGAGAGCTTCGCCTGGCCGGGCGGATCACCGTGCGCACCGAGCAGGGGCCGGAGTCCCGCCTGGTGGCGACGGAGCCCGTGGCGCGGATCCCGCAGCTGGCGATTCACCTGGACCGCGGGGCCAACAAGGCGCTGAGCCTGGATCCGCAGCAGCACACCCAGCCGATCTGGGGCTGCGGCGACGAACCCGGGGATGTCCTGGCGCTGCTGGCCGAGGCGGCCTCCCGGGGCGGTCTGCGGGTGCGCGCCGAGGACCTGCTGGGCTGGGACATCGTGCTGGCCGATACGCAGCAGCCGCGCCTTTTCGGCGCGCACCAGGAGCTGCTGGCCTCGGGGCGGCTCGACAACCTCACCTCCGTGCACGCGGGTCTCGAGGCGCTGACCGGCCGGCTCGATGACCTGCGCGGCGGTCGGCACATCGCGATGCTTGCGGCCTTCGACCACGAGGAGGTCGGCTCGCGCACCCGCTCCGGGGCCGCCGGGCCGTTCCTCGAGGATGTGCTGGTGCGCGTGGGGGCGGCGCTGGGCTGGGACGAGGACCGACGACGGGCGGCGATCGCCTCGTCCTCGTGCCTGTCCTCCGATGCCGGGCACCTGGTGCACCCCAACTACCCCGGCCACCACGACCCCGCCGTGCGGCCGATGCCGGGAGGCGGTCCGCTGCTGAAGATCAACGCGGATCAGCACTACACGACCGACGCCGATGGCGCTGCCCAGTGGCGGCTGGCCTGCCGCAGCGCCGATGTGCCGGTCCAGGAGTTCGTCTCCCACAACGCCGTGCCGTGCGGCTCCACCATCGGCCCCATCACAGCGGGACGACTGGGCATGCGCACCCTGGACGTGGGCGTCGGGCTGCTGTCCATGCACTCGGCGCGAGAGATGGTCCATCTCGAGGATCTGCACGGGCTGGGCCGGGCCATGCAGGAGTGGCTGCTGGGCTGAGGGATCGTCTGGTGCTTCTGTGGGGACGGGTGCGGAAATTTTCCCCGGAAAGCCGTTCCGACCTGCAGTTTCAGGTCTACGACGTGGCCAACGGCACAAGGTGCTGTGCCTGGCCTCATGGGGGAGAGTGAGCGGGTGCACCGGGTGGCGCCCCCACCACCATGAGGAGACCCATGTCCCAGCATCCGTCTGCCGTCCTCGGCCGCAGCACTCGTCCGCGTCGCACGGCGGCTCTGGCCGTTGTCGCAGCCGTCACCACCTCCACGGTGACCTTCAGACCCGGGGCTCGTCACCTGCGCTCGCTGGATGCCGGCATCGTCGCGGTGCCGGACGAGCCGACCCCGGAGCCGACCCCGAAGCCCACGGTGACGCCCTGTGCCGTGCCTGAGACCCCGGCAGCCCCGAGCGAGCAGCCTTCCGAGCAGCCGGTGGTCCCGGCTTCGGGCGGCGGCGACCACGGCGGCCCCGATCAGGTGGAGGTCCACTCGGGCGAGGGCGCCGGTCTGGTCGGCACGAGCGGCTGGACGCCCCTCGCCCTGGGCGGCGGCGTGCTCCTGCTTCTGGCCGCAGCCGTCTTCGCCGTGCCGCGCCTGCGGCGCTCGCGCGGCGAGTGAGCCCTCGGAGCCCCTGGTCGGCGGCAGCCCTGAGGGAGCTGCCGTCGGGCGGGGGCTTCGTCGTCCCTGGATCCAGAGATGCTGGGCCCCATGAGCGTTGATCGCCGCAGGCCTGTGGCCGCCGTCCTGGCGCTGCTCGGTGCGCTGCTGGTGGTGGCTGCGGTGATCGGCACGGCGGTGCACTACGCCGCTCAGCCCGACGCCGCAGACACATACGACGGCTCCGTGGACACCTCCGCGGCAGCCGCCTCCCTGGCCGGTCAGCCCGATCGCCTCGAGGCCCCGACCCGGAGCATCAGCGTGGGCTGCTCGCCGTCGCGGGCGGTGGACGGAGCGCTCGTGCTGCCCGAGGCGCCGGGCACCGTCTGGTACGACCAGTCCGCGCCGATCGGTGCGCCCGTAGCGTCGCTGATCGCCGGACTCGAGACGGGCGCCCCGGTCCTGGTCACCGACGACGAGGGCGAGGTCCACGAGTACGTCGTCGAATCGCTGCAGGTCTACGAGCAGCAGGCGCTTCCCGAGGACATGCTGCAGAGCACCGGTCCGGATGAGCTGGTGCTCGTGACCTGCTCCGGCGCCTCCATCAGCACCGGCGGCGCCTGGAGCTACGAGTACAACCTGGTCGTCACCGCTCGCGCCGTCTGAGCTCTCGATTCCGCACGTCGGCCTTCACCTGCGTCGAACGGCGCCGCGGTGTGAGCCTTTGGCTCCCACGCAGACGAGTGGCCCCGTGGTGTGCGTCTGAGGCTCTCAGCGCACACCACGGGGCCACTCGACGGGGAAGGCGGCACCCGGAGGCCGCTCGACGCGGACCCTAAGCCTCAGTTCGCCGGGATGGCGCTGGCGCCGGTCCAGTCCGAGGGGAAGGTGGGCTGCTGGATGTTCGCCATCTTGGCGGCCACGCGCACCACCTGCGAGGAGTAGCCGAACTCGTTGTCGTACCAGACGTAGACCACCACGGTCTTGCCGTTCACGACGGTGGCCAGGCCGTCCACCACGGAGGCGTAGCGGGAGCCCACGAGGTCGGAGGACACCGTCTCCGGGGAGTCGGTGTAGTCGATCTGGCGGCTCAGCGGGGAGTCCAGGGAGATGCCGCGCAGGAAGGCGTTGAGCTCGGCGGCATCGGCCGGGGCGCGATCGAGCTGCAGGGTCAGCACGGCCATGGAGACGTCGGGGACGGGGACGCGGATGGCGTTGCCGGTGAGGCGCCCCTCCATCTTGGGCAGCGCCTTGGCGACGGCCTTGGCGGCGCCGGTCTCGGTGAGCACCATGTTCAGCCCGGCGGCACGGCCGCGTCGGGGGCCGTTGTGGTAGTTGTCCGTGAGGTTCTGGTCGTTGGTGAAGGCGTGGACGGTCTCCACGTGGCCCTGGGAGATGCCGTACTCGTCGTCGATCACCTTGACCACCGGGGTGATGGCGTTGGTGGTGCAGGAGGCGGCGGAGACGATCCGGTCCTCTGCGGAGATGTCCGAGTCGTTGACGCCGCAGACGATGTTCTTCATCCCGCCCTTGCCCGGCGCGGTCAGAAGGACCTTGGCGATGCCCTGGGACTGCAGGTGCCGGGAGAGGCCGTCGACATCGCGCCAGACGCCGGTGTTGTCGATCAGGATGGCGTCGTGGATCCCGTAGGCGGTGTAGTCGACCTCGGAGGGGCTGTCGGCGTAGATCACCTGGATGTCCACGCCGTTGGCGGTGATCACGTTGCGCTGCTCATCCACCACGATCGAGCCGTTGAACTTGCCGTGGATCGAGTCGCGGCGCAGCAGGGACGCGCGCTTGACCAGGTCGTTGCCGGGCTTCTTGCGGACCACGACGGCGCGCAGCACCATGCCGGTGCCGTCGTTGCGCTCCACCAGGATGCGGGTCAGCAGGCGGCCGATGCGCCCGAAGCCGTAGAGCACCACGTCCTGCGTCTTGGCGCTGTTCTGGCCCTTGCGCTGGACGACGGCGGCCAGCTGCTCGCGGACGTACTGCTGCATGTCCTCGCGCTGGGACTCCTGCAGCCCGGCGGCCAGGCGGCCCAGGTCGATGCGGCTGGCGCCCAGATCGAGGGAGTCGATGATGCCGATGAGCTGCTCGCTGACCTCCGTGGGCAGCTCCTCGCCGACGATGCGCCGAGCGAAGCGGTGCGCCTTGAGGATGTCCAGGACGGACTTGTGGACCAGCGACCGGCCGTGGATGCTCAGGACGACCTTGTTCTCGCGGTAGAGACGGCCGATCACGGGCACCATGGCCTCGGCGCGGGCCTCGCGCTCGTTCCAGGGCTCGACGGAGTTCACAGATGACCTGCTTCCTGGCTCCGACGACGCTGTCGGGGCCTTGGCTGCGTGCGTCGTCGCACGACTCGCACCGCTGGCCCGCGGTGGGCCGGTGCTCCGGAGTGTGTGTGGCGCAGGCACAGAGGCCTGGATCCGGGCTAGATCCTAGCCGGTGCATCACGCAGCCGCGGCGTGGCCCACTGCTACTGTGGCGCCATGCTGACAGTCATCGGTGAGGCACTCGTGGACGTCGTCTCACGCCCGGGCGGAGAGGCCGTGAGGCACCCCGGCGGAAGCCCCTTCAACGTCGCGGTGGGCCTGGCCCGACTGGGGCACCCCGTGACCTTCCTGGGCACCTGGGGCGAGGACGACGACGGCCGCCTCCTGGAGCAGAGCCTCTCGGCAGAGGGGATCGAGCTGCCGCTGCCGCGCCAGGCTCAGCCGACTTCCACCGCGGAGGCCATCCTGGCCGAGAACGGCTCGGCCGAGTACGAGTTCGCGCTGACCTGGGATCCGCCGCTGTCGGACGAGGACCTGGAGCGCATCGCCGAGACCTCGGAAGCTGTGCACACCGGCTCCATCGCAGCCGCGCTCGAGCCGGGCGCGGACACGGTGCGTCGGCTCATCGAGGCGGCGCGGGGCCGAGCCCTGATCAGCCTGGACCCCAACTGCCGCCCGTCGATCACCCCGGACGTGGAGCGCGTCCGCGCCCGCGTGGAGGAGCTGGCCGAGCGCTCGGATCTCATCAAAGCCTCGGACGAGGACCTGCTGTGGCTCTACCCCGGCTCGACCCTCCAGGAGTCGGCCCGCGCGTGGCTGCGCAAGGGCGCCGGCATGGTGGTCGTGACCCGCGGGGAGATGGGACCCTGGGCGGTGACCGAGGCCACCGGCCCCGTGGGCATCGAGGTCCCCGCCCGCCGCACGGATGTCGTGGATACCGTCGGCGCCGGCGACACCTTCATGGCCGCGCTGATCTCGCAGGCCGCCGATCGCGGGATCACCGGTCCCGGAGCCGCCCAGCGCCTGGCGGCGCTCGGCGAGGACGAGGTCCGGGAGATCCTGATCCGGGCGGCGGATGCTGCGGCCATCACCGTCTCGCGCGCCGGTGCGGATCTCCCGCGCCGCAGCGAGCTCGAGGCCCTGGCGGGCGTCGCCGCGGAGCCGGCCGCTCCAGTCGAGCCGGACGGAGCCGATCCTGCCGGGCTCGACCGGACGCTGGATGACTGAGCTCCCCGGGCGCCGCCGCGCACAGCTCCGGCGGCACCGGGACACCATCGCAAGGACGACACGACGGATCTAGGAGGATCCCATGCTCGATCGCGAACCTTATGCAGGACTTCCCGAGCTGCCCGTCTTCGAGCTGAGCTCGCAGGACATCGCCGACGGCCAGCCGCTGCCCCAGGCACAGGTCGCGGGGCAGGACGTCTCGCCGCAGCTGAGCTGGTCCGGCGCCCCGGAGGGCACCCGCTCCTACGTGGTGACGGCCTTCGACCCGGATGCCCCCACGCCCTCGGGCTATTGGCACTGGGCGCTGTCCAACATCCCCGCGGACGTGACCTCCCTGGAGACCGGTGCGGCCGCCAACCCGCCGGAGGGCTCCACGCGCCACCGCGCCGACGGCGGCTCCGAGGCCTTCGAGGGCGCGGCTCCGCCTCCCGGCCACGGCCCTCACCGCTACATCTTCTGCGTCACCGCGGTGGATACCGATCACCTGGACGTGGAGGGCGCCTCGCCCGCCGTGCTGAACTTCAACCTGTTCTTCCACGGCATCGGTCGGGCCTTCCTGACCGGGACCCACGAGGAGAAATGAGTCGGACCGACCTCCTGGGCCCGGATCCGCAGCGGATGGCCCGGGAGGTCCGTCTCGTGGCCAGCGACCTCGACGGCACGCTGATCGGCCACGACTTCCGCTTCCGGCCTCGGACCCAGCAGGCCCTGAGACAGCTCGAGGCGGCCGGGATCCCGATCATCTTCGTCACGGGGCGCCCGTGGCGATGGCTGGATCCTCTGCGCGATCTCCATGAGCTGGGGGAGTCGATCGCCCCGGGCGCGGACGGGGAGGACCAGGCACCCATCGGGGCCGTCATCTGCTCCAACGGGGCGCTCGTCTACGACTTCGCCCAGGAGGCCGTGGTCTCCAGCAGGACCCTCAGCGCCCAGACGGCGCTCGAGGTCCATGCGCGCCTGCGCCGACTCTTCCCGCAGGCCGTGTTCAGCGCCGAGACGCTGCGCGGCGTGGCGGCCGAGCCGGACTGGCTGGTCGGTGACCGCACTCGGATCAGGGGAGCTCGGATCGGCCCGCTGCCCCAGGTGCTCGAGCCCGATGACTGCGTCGTGAAGCTCCTCGCCCGCCTGCCCGGAGCCGATCCGCAGCAGTTCGTGGCCGCGGTCAGCGAGGAGGTCTCCGATCTGGTCTCGGTCACGCACTCCGTGGCGCAGGCCCCCCTGGCAGAGATCGCGCGCACCGGGCTCTCCAAAGCGGAGGCGCTGGCCGAGCACTGCCGCCAGAGGGGCATCGAGGCCCATGAGGTCCTGGCCTTCGGCGACATGCCGAACGATCTGCGGATGCTGCAGTGGGCGGGGTACGGCTATGCCCTGAGCTCCGGGGACCCGGCGGTCGTGGCGGCCGTCGAGCGCACCGCGCCCGGCTTCGACGACGACGGCGTCGCCCAGGTCATCGAGCAGCTGCTGGCGGTGCGCGCCGACCTGTGAACCACGTCGCGGGAATCACGTGGCAACTGCCAGGAACTCTGGTAACTCGTCGGTAACTAAGTGCGTACTATCGGCGCATGGAATCCCGCACGGCGCCTTCGGCCGTCGACACCAACAGGGACGGCTCCACCCCGTCGGTCATGGCCCACCGCGGCTTCTCCCTCGCGGGAGCGGAGAACACCCTCACCGCCTTCCAGGCCGCCTGGGACCTCGGCTGCCTGTGGCTCGAGCTCGACGTCAACACCACCAGCGACGGCGTGGTCATGGTCTTCCACGACGGCTCGCTGGACCGCGTCACCGACGGCTCGGGGCAGGTCGGCGATCACACCCACGCCCAGATGATGGAGCTCAGCGTGGCAGGGGGAGAGCCCCCGCTGACGCTGGCGCACCTGCTCGAGGAGATGCCGGAGGCCCGGTTCAACATCGACGTGAAGGACGAGGCCTCCGTGGCGGCGCTGCCCGAGCTGCTGGAGCGCACCGGTGCCGTGGACCGTGTGCGGATCGCGTCCTTCTCGGACGGCCGCCGGCGCCGAACCCTTCAGCACCTGCGCGAGCGCGGGCTGGCCGTGCCGAGCTCGTCGGCCGGATCCCTCGGCTCCGCGCTGATGATCATCTGCCTGAGCCTGGTGCCGCGGCTGTGGCCGGTGGTGCTCCGGCTGGCGGGGCGCTGGGTCCCGCCGTTCGAGGCCGTGCAGCTGCCCATGTTCTGGCGCTGGTTCGCCCCCGAGCTGATCGGGCTGCCGGTGATCGGTCCTCGCCTGCGCGATCGCCGCCTGATCACCGAGCGGCTGATCGAGCGCGCCCACGCGGTCGGAGTCCAGGTGCACGTCTGGACCGTCGATGAGCCGCAGGACATGAGGACCCTCCTGCATGAGGGGGCGGATGCGATCGTCACGAACCGCGCCGATCTGGCCATGGACGTGCTGGCCGAGGAGGCCGCCCGGGCCTGACGTGCAGGCCCGCGACGCCCGACCCGAGCCCTCGGCTCCGCAGCACCCGCTCATGACAAGGCCTGCAATCAAGCCCTCCGCCCTGGCCGCGGTCCATCCCGGGGCCTAGTGTGTGACGTGCGACTCGGCAGGAGACCTCATGGGTCCGGCACCACCCCGGTGCCGCGGTCGCGCGCACCTGAAGGAGGCGGATCATGACGACAGTGAGCGGATCCACCCTCCAGGCCCGCCGCCGCGACTGGAGCTTCCATGAGCGCAGCTCCGGCAGCATCCCGTAGCTGAGCATCCTTCTGCCCACGACCCGGTCAGGTCCGCTGCGATCGCCCGGGCGCAGCGCCCCGTCACGTCTCGGGGCTCGACACTCGGATGACTCCATGGCTTCAGACCCTCAGCTCCGCTCTATCCCCCTGTCCTCGTCTGCGCTCTCCGCTCGCCCGATACCCCCTCGGCTGAGCCGTCGGGGGCTGCTGGCCGTGGCTGCCGGCGGTGCCGGGCTCGTGCTCAGCGGCTGCGGCGGAACGGAGGCCTCGGTGCTCGAGGCCGGCGACACCCCCGTGGAGGGCGGGACGCTGCGCGTGGGGATCACCGGAGGCGGCGCCTCGGACACCGTCGACGCCCACGTTCCCCTGGGCACCGGCGACGCCGCCCGCATGTTCAACCTCTACGACACCCTGTTCGCCTATGACGCGGACTACCAGGTGGTGCCGTCGCTGGCCGAGTCGGCCGAGCCGAACGAGACCGGCGATCAGTGGACGGTCACGCTGCGCGAAGGGGTGCGCTTCCACGACGGCAGGCCGCTGACCTCGGCGGACGTGCGCTTCACCTTTGAACGGATCATGAACCCGGAGGATCCCAAGAGCGGGTCCAGCAAGCTGGCCACGCTCGAGTCCGTCGAGGAGGTCGACGAGCGCACCGTGCGCTTCGTGCTGGGCTCCCCGGACGCGGTGCTCACGGATGCGCTGGCCCAATACGTCATGGGCATCGTGCCGCAGGACTACGACCCCGCCGACCCGATCGGCACCGGTCCGTTCCGGCTCACGAACTTCGAACCGGGCGGGACCACGCAGCTGACGGCTTTCGACGACTACTGGCAGGGCCGTCCGCATCTGGACGAGGTCCTGCTGATGAACTTCGACGACGAGGACGCGCTGATGAACTCGCTGCTGTCCTCGCAGGTGGACGTGATCGCGCAGGTGCCGCTGCCGCTGGTCCACGTGATCTCGGAGGACCCCCGCATCCAGGTGATCACCTCCGAGACCGGCAACTGGGTCCCGTTCACCATGCGCACCGACATGGCGCCGTTCGACGACCCCCGGGTGCGGGAGGCCTTCAAGCTCGTGATCGACCGTGAGCAGATGATCGAGGTCGCCTTCGCCGGGCAGGGGAGGGTCGGCAACGACATGTACTCGCCGTTCGACTCCGCCTACCCGCAGGACCTGCCGCAGCGCGAGCGCGATATCGAGCGCGCCAAGCAGCTGCTGAGCGAGGCCGGACACCCGGACGGGCTGAGCGTCGAGCTGGTGACCGCCCCGATCCAGGCCGGTGCGGTCGAGGCCGCCACGGTCTTCGTCGAGCAGGCCGCCGACGCCGGGATCGAGGTCTCGCTGCGCAGGGTCGATGCCACCACGTTCTTCGGCTCGGGCTACCTGGAGTTCCCGTTCGCGCAGTCGTTCTACTACACGCGCAACTTCCTGCCGCAGGCCGCGGACACCTCCCTGCCGGACTCTCCGTACAACGAGACCCACTGGGACCAGCCCGAGTTCACGCAGCTCGTGGCCCAAGCCCGCGAGACCCTGGACGACGCCGATCGCGACGAGCTGATCCGCCAGGCCATGCAGCTGCATCACGACGAGGGCGGCAACATCATCTTCGGCTTCTTCGACGTGGCCGATGCCTATCAGCGCTACGTGGGCGGCGGGGCCAGCGACCGATCGGGCATGCCGATCGCGTCGTTCCGCTTCCGGAACCTCTGGATCGAGACCGGCGACGCCGCGGACGGGGAGGCCTGAGAGATGCTGAGCATGATCCTGAAGCGGCTGGCGGTCTCCGTGCTGGTCCTGCTGGCGGTGTCCTTCGTCGTCTTCGTCTTCACCCTGCTGCTGCCGGGCGATCCCGCCCAGGCGATCCTTGGCCAGCAGGCGACCCCCGAGCGGCTCGAGGCCCTGCGCTCGCAGCTGGGGCTGGATCAGCCCTGGTGGCAGCGCTACTTCGACTGGCTGGGCGGCATCCTCACCGGGGACCTCGGCGTCTCCGCCGCCACGGGCGGTTCGATCAGCGCGCTGCTGGGCGAGCGGATCGTCAACTCGCTCGTGCTCATGGCCATCGCCGCCGTGATCGCCGTGCCACTGGGGCTCGCCCTGGGCACCTGGGCCGCCCTGCGCCGCGGCCGCGCCTCGGACACCGCGCTGAACACCGGGTCCATGATCCTCGCCTCGCTGCCGGAGTTCGTGGTCGGCATCGTGCTCGTGGCGCTGTTCTCCACGACCGTGCTGCAGATCCTGCCCTCCGTGACCATGGCCGCCCCCGGAACGCGGGTGTGGGAGTTCCCGCTGCAGCTCGTGCTGCCGGTGGCCGCGCTCGTGCTCGTGGTGGTGCCCTACATGGTGCGCATGATGCGCCAGACCATGACCGAGGTCCTCTCCAGCGGCTACGTGGAGATGGCCCGGCTCAAGGGCGTGCCGGAGCGCCAGGTCATCCTGCGCCACGCCCTGCCCCATGCGATCGGTCCGGTGGCCCAGGTCGTGGCCATGCAGCTGGCCTGGCTGGCCGGCGGCATCGTGGTCATCGAGGTCCTCTTCCGGTATCCCGGGATCGGGCAGGCCATGGTCGATGCGGTGAACAACCGCGATGTCCAGGTCGTGCAGACGATCTCGCTGCTGATCGCCGCTTTCTACGTGGTGGTCAACCTGCTGGCCGACGTCGTCGGGATCCTGGCCAATCCCAAGCTGCGAACGGAGTCGGGACGATGAGCGCTTCCACCACCAGGGCCCCCTCGACCGGCGCGATCGGCGGCGGCCCGGTCCGAGACAGCCTGACCCGCCGATTCCTGGCCCGCACGGAGTCCAAGGTGGGTCTGATCCTGACCGGGGCCGTGCTGCTCGTGGCGATCCTCGGGCCGTTCCTGGCCGCCGCGCTGACGGGGCACACCACCACCGAGTTCGTGGGGCGGCCCTTCGTGGCCGACGGCGCGGCGCTGGGCACTGACAACCTGGGCCGCGACGTCCTCTCCCGCTGGCTAGCAGGCGGCTGGCGCCTTCTGCTGTGGTCCGCGGCGGCCACGGTGCTGGGCGTGGGCCTGGGCGCGGTGCTGGGCATGGTCGCGGCCATGGGCGGCGGCTGGCTCGATGCCCTGATCATGCGCATCGGCGACATCGGACTCGCGCTGCCGCAGCTCGTGTTCGCCATGCTGGCCGTCACCGTGCTCGGCCCCAAGGGCTGGGTGCTGATCCTGGTCGTCGGCCTGACCCATGCGCCGCGCACCGCGCGCGTGATGCGCTCGGCCGCCGTCGGCGTGGTGGGCGAGGACTACGTCCTGGCCTCCCACATGTACGCCGTGCCGCAGTGGCGGATCCTGGCCCAGGACATCCTGCCGAACGTCACGGGCCCGCTGATGGTCGAGCTCGGTCTGCGCATGACCTACTCGATCGGCGCGCTGGCCTCGCTGTCCTTCCTGGGTCTGGGCATGCAGCCGCCCACCGCCGACTGGGGCCTGATGATCAACGAGAACCGCATCGCCCTGGCCGTCCAGCCGTGGGGCGTGTTGCTTCCCGTGCTGGCGATCGCCGTGCTGACGGTGGGCACCAACCTGATCGCCGACGGCATCGCGGCCGCCTCGGCCGGCGGCAGCTCCGTGGTCGAGGAGGATCTCGAGGGCATCCGAGCCGGCGCACAGGGCGCGGCACCAGCGGGCGGCCCGGCGGTTCCCGAATCCGAGGCCTCCACCGGCTCGGCCACCGCCTCCGCTTCCGGCACCGGATCCGATGCCGCCTCGAGCCCCGAGGAGGGACGACGATGACCCCGAGCACTGCATCGCGCGCAGAAGGCAGGCGCGCCGCGGACCCGTCGTCGGCGGCCACCGTCGAGAACGCCCTGAGCGTGTCCGGGCTCGATCTCGGCGTGACGGGCGGACGCCAGATCCTGCACGACATCGGCTTCGAGCTGCACCCCGGGCGCATCCTGGCGCTGGTGGGGGAGTCCGGCTCCGGCAAGACGACGGCAGCCCTGGCGTGCATGTCGTACCTCAGGCCGGGCCTGGAGCTGCGCGGCGGCTCGATCACGCTGCATCCGGGCGCCTCGCGCTTCCACCCGGACGGCGCGCAGCTCCCGGAGCTGAGCTCGGCGCAGGTGCGGCGGCTTCGCGGGTCCACGATCGCCTACGTCCCGCAGGACCCTGCGCTGTCGCTCAACGGGTCCATGCGCGTGGGCGAGCAGATCGCCGAGGTCCTGCGCATCCACGACTACGGCGCCGGCCCCGCCTCCCGCACGGCGCGCGTGGCTGAGGTGCTCGAGGAGGTGGGCATGCCCTCGGACGCCGCCTCCCAGCGCCGCTACCCGCATCAGCTCTCGGGCGGTCAGCAGCAGCGCATCGGCATCGCCATGGCGTTCGCGACCCGCCCGGCCGTGATCATCCTGGACGAGCCCACCACGGGCCTGGACGTGGCCACTCAGGATCTGGTCCTGGACACGGTCATCGACCTGACCCGCCGCCACGACGCCGCAGGGCTCTACATCACCCACGACATCGCGGTGGTCGCCCAGATCGCCGACGAGGTCGCGGTCATGCTCAAGGGCCGCATCGTGGAGGCCGGCTCGGCAGAGCAGGTGCTGCGCGCCCCGACCCACGACTACACGCGCCGCCTGGTGGCGGCCGTGCCGGACCTCGAGGGCCGCAAGCGCATCGGTGGCGGCCTGCCGGTCGGCCAGCGCGGCGGGGCGGGCGCGGCTGACGCGGCGCAGGCGCCCTCGGACGCACCGTCGGGAGCCGGAACGGCGGTCGCCCCAGCCGCGCTCCCGTGGGCGCAGGACGCGGACACGACCGAGGACCCGGCGGGGACCGCGGCCCCCTCGGCGTCCACGGCCGAGCCCGAGGCGACGGCCTTGCCCGAGCCTCGGTCCGAGCGGGAGGCGACGACGCCGTCGTCGCGTCCCCTGCTGGCGGTCGAGGACCTGAGCCTGTCGTACGGGCCCAAGACGGTGCTGGACGGGCTGCGGCTGGAGCTGCACTCGGGGCAGACCACGATGCTGCTGGGCGAGTCGGGCTCCGGCAAGACCACCCTGGCCCGCGCCATCGCGGGACTGTCGGCGGCGTCGTGGACCGGGCAGGTGCTGCTGGACGGTGAGCCGCTGGCCGAGACCACCCGCAAGCGCGCGGCGGAGCAGCGTCGGCGCATCCAGTACATCTTCCAGTCGCCGTTCTCGTCGCTGAACCCCCGGCGCACGATCGGCGAGTCCCTGGCCGTGCCGCTGCAGATGGGCGGCGGGATGTCCTCGGCGCAGCGTCGCGAGGCGGTCTCCGTGGCGCTGGATCAGGTCCGGCTCGGCCGCTCCTACATCGACCGCCGACCCGGCGACCTCTCCGGCGGCGAGCGGCAGCGCGCGGCGATTGCCCGCGCGCTGGTCAGCGCCCCGTCGGTGCTGGTGTGCGATGAGGTGACCTCGGCGCTGGACGTCTCCGTGCAGGCCGCGGTGATCGAGCTGCTGCGCGAGATCCAGGATGAGACCGGCATGGCCATGCTGTTCGTGACGCACAACATCACGCTGTCCCGGCACATCGCTCACCGCCTGGCGGTGCTGCAGAAGGGCCGGATCGTGGATCATGGGCTCACCGAGGACGTCCTGGCCCGTCCGGACAGCGAGTACACGCGCGATCTGCTGGAGCACGTGCTGACGCTGTGACCGGCGGCGCGGACCCCATCCGTGCGGCCGACCCTGGCACGCCCCCACAGAGAGCAGGCTCGTGAACACGCAGACCGTCCATGCCCCCACGCGCACCGAGCGCCTCGACCGGCTGCCCTTCAACGGGCGGCATCGCCGGCTGCTCGGGGCCTCCGGCATCGGCTGGGCGCTGGATGCCATGGACGTGGGCCTGATCTCCTTCGTGATCGCCGCCCTGGCGCAGCAGTGGGGCCTCGACGCGCAGACCCGGTCCTGGATCATCTCGGCGGGCTTCCTGGGCATGGCGCTGGGGGCCTCGCTGGGCGGTCTGCTCGCGGATCGGATCGGACGTCGAGCGGTGTTCAGCCTGACGCTGCTGGTCTACGGCCTGGCGACCGGGGCCAGCGCGCTGGCGATATCGGTGACGGCGCTGATCATCCTGCGCTTCCTCGTGGGCCTCGGCCTGGGCTCGGAGCTGCCGGTGGCCTCCACGCTCGTGTCCGAGTTCGCGCCGCGGCGCATCCGCGGCCGCGTGGTCGTGTGGCTCGAGGCGTTCTGGGCGCTGGGCTGGATCGCCGCCGCGGCGATCGGGTACTTCGTGGTCGCGGCCTCAGACTCCGGCTGGCGCTGGGCCCTGGCTCTCGGGGCGGTGCCGGCCCTCTACGCCCTGGTGGTCCGATTCGGGCTGCCGGAGTCCGTGCGCTTCCTGGAATCGCGCGGCCGGTATGACGAGGCCGAGCGCGTCGTGCGCGACTTCGAGACCGACGGCGGGCGCCGGGAGGGCTCCGACCACGACGACGCCGCGGCCGTCGAGGCGGCGCGCGATGAGGCCGAGATCCGGTCCGCCGAGCGGCCCGCAGCCGCGATCGACTCGGCGAGGGTCGAGGCACCGGCAGATCCGTCGCTGCAGGGACAGCCCGAGCAGGGTCAGCCGTCGTCGATCTTCGCCGCTGGGCTGCGACGGCGCACGCTCGCGCTGTGGACCGTGTGGTTCTGCCTCAACCTGGCCTACTACGGGGCGTTCACGTGGATCCCGTCGCTGCTGGTCGAGCAGGGCTACAGCCTGGTGCGCTCCTTCGGCTTCACGCTGATCATCACGCTCGCCCAGCTGCCCGGCTATGCCATGGCCGCGTGGCTGATCGAGGTCCTGGGACGGCGCGTGACGCTGGTGGTCTTCCTGGCGGGCTCGGCTGCCTCCGCCATCGGCTTCGGGCTGGCGGATTCGGAGGCCGCGGTGATCGCGGCCGGGTGCTGCCTGTCGTTCTTCAACCTCGGGGCCTGGGGCACGCTCTACGCGATCGGCCCCGAGCTCTACCCCACGTCCCTGCGCGGCACCGGCACCGGGCTGGCGGCAGGAGTGGGGCGCATCGCCTCGATCGCAGCGCCCCTGATCGTCCCCGTGCTGTTCGTCGCCGGTGGCATGCCGGTGGTCTTCGGGGTGTTCTCGGCGGCCTTCGCGATCGCGGCGATCGCCGGGCTCCTGCTCCCGGAGATGAAAGGGCGCCTGATCGGCTGAGGGGGCCGTCGACGGGAACTGCGGCGGCAACCGCCGTCGGGCTCTGCCTCCCGGCAGGTGCGCGCTCCTACTGTGGTGGTCATGACGCAGAACGCAGCGAGCGAACCCGCCCCCGATTCCAAGGCCTACGTGCGCACCGAGGTGCGGGACGGCACCGGGATCATCGTCCTGGACCGCCCCAAGGCCCTCAATGCGCTCACGGCGCGCATGTACCGCGACATGCTGGAGGCCCTGTGGGCCTGGCGGGACGACGACGCCGTCACCCAGGTGCTCGTGACCACCTCCGCCCCACGCGCCTTCTGCGCCGGCGGCGACATCCGGCAGATCCGCGACGCCGTGCTCGACGACCGCTTCGAGGACGGCGTGGCCGCCTTCACCGACGAGTACTCGCTCGACCTGGCGATCTCGCAGTACCCCAAGCCGTACGTCGCGGTCATGGAGGGCTACACGATGGGCGGCGGCATGGGCATCTCCGTGCACGGCTCGCACCGCATCGTCACCGACACGACCGTGATGTGCATGCCGGAGACGGCGATCGGATTCTTCCCGGACATCGGCGCCTCGTGGTTCCTGCCGCGGGTCTCGCTGCTGGGCCGCGGTCCGTCGCTGGGCGTGGGCCGCTGGATGGGCCTGACCGGCGCTCGGATCTCCGGGCCGGACGCGCTGGCGATCGGGCTGGCCGACAACTTCGTGCCTGAGTCGCGGCTCGAGGCCTTCAAGGAGGCCGTGGTCAGTGACGGCGTCGCCGCCGCCGTCGCCGAGTACTCGGCCGGCCCGGGGGAGAACGACGGCATCCCGGAGGCCTCGCTGCCCGAGCGCTGGGACGAGATCGAGGAGCTCTACGGCGCGGACACGCTGGGCGAGATCCTGGTCAAGGCCCCGGCCGAGGATCTGGCGGGGGCGTCGCCGTCGTCGCTGGTGCGCACGTGGGAGCTGCTGGAGCGCGGGGCGGAGGCCGAGTCGCTGCAGGAGTGCCTGGAGCGCGAGCTGGCTCTGGCCGCGGACACGATCGTCTCCCCGGACTTCGCCGAGGGCGTGCGCTGCACCATGATCGACAAGCAGGACGAGCCGCAGTGGTCGCCGGCCACGGTGAGCGAGGTCGATGTGGAGGCCATCCGTCGCGTGCTCGATCAGCCCGGACAGCTGCGCACCCGCCCCTGACCCCTCCCTGCCAAGCCCGAGCCTGAGCCCGACCCTGCTC